>CALDUB010000442.1 GCA_937923465.1 uncultured Saprospiraceae bacterium | reverse complement strand
GACTTTACTCTTACGAAACGAGTCCGTCCCATCTTTTTGAGTCTCCGGGGGATTACGATGTTAATTTATATGTTACTACAGAATGGTGTGGTGATAGCATCTCAGGAATAGTCACTGTTCATCCGCCAGTCGTTACTGAATTTACTTTTGATAATATTCTTTGTCATGGAGCCGCAACCGGAAGCATAGATTTATCAGTAGTCGGAGGCACCGAAGAATTTAGTTATGAATGGTCGAATGGAAGTGAAAATGAGGATTTGACAGGCTTAATCGCGGGAAATTATACATATACCGTAACAGATAACCACACCTGTAGTGATACGGATACCATTACTTTGACGCAACCCTCTCCGCTAGATATTATTTTGACAGAAGAAAAAATTGTTTCCTGTTTTGGTGGTTCGGATGGCTCTTTATTCGTTGAAGGAGACGGCGGTGTAGAGGCATATGATTTCATTTGGGAAGATGGTACAATAGGAAATTTACTTTCTGCTTCTCCTGCGGGAATGTATGCTGTAAGTTTAACTGACGGTAACGGATGTTTGTATGTTGAAACGGTAGAATTGCACGAAAATCAAGCGATTAATTGGTCTTCTGAGATACAACAAATTTCATGTTTTGGAGCTAATGACGGTTTTATTGGACTACGAGAAATAACGGGAGGAGTTGGTCCTTATTATTCTAATTTATCAAGTGGAACTACCGATACAGACGGTGGTAGTTTCCCCAATTTACTACCCGAAGAATATACCTTATTTATTTCTGACTCATTAGAATGTGAATTTTATGATACGATTGACATTATTGAACCAACAGAGATTTGGGTTGAGATAGGAGAAAAAGACCAGCAAATATTGTTGGGTGATGTTATCGATTTATCTACAGATTTTAACGCCGATAATCCTTCTTTTTCTTGGACTCCTTCAAGTTGGTTAGATTGTTCAAACTGCTCAAATCCAATAACTCAACCTTGGGAAACGGTACTCTACATTGTAAAGATGACGGATGATAAAGGTTGCGAGGCACGGGACTCTATCGAAATAGAAGTTGAGATTAAACGAAGCGTATTTATTCCGACAGCATTTACACCAAATGGAGACGGAAGTAATGATGTGTTTACGATTCGCAGCGGTGACCAAAGTATAAAGACGATTAAATCGTTTGGCGTTTATGACCGTTGGGGTGAGTTAATGTTTGAATCAGAAGACTTTCTACCTAACGAAACGGTACATAGTTGGGACGGAAAATTTAAAGGTAGAGAGGCAGATGCTGGAGTTTACACCTGGTATGCAGAAGTAGAGTTCATTGATAATCTGGTCGAAGTCTATCAGGGTGATATCACTTTGATAAAGTAGCAAATAAGTGTTGAAAATAACTCAAACTTCAAATTCAAATCGTAATGAAAAAATATATCATAGCTTTTTATGTTCTTGTTTTTCTTAATAGTTTAGACATCTCTGCGCAAGATGCTATTTGGTCAGATTACTTTGCCACACCATTTGCTTTATCACCTGCTCTGACGGGAGTAATGCAAGGAAATGATAGATTTAGTGCATCCATGCGCAGTCAGTGGGGAAGTGTTTTAAAAGAGAATGCTTACAAAACAAAGTCTGTTTCTTATGACCGTCGGTGGTGCGGTAATATTCCTTTAGCAACAGGACTTAGAGTTTCAAGAGACCAAGCAGGTAGTTCTAATTTTACGCGAAATGAAGCCTATTTATCCGCTGCTTTTTACCAACACTTAGGAAATAAAGGCGGTTATCTAATAGCAGGAGCAGAAGGCGGATTTTTGCAAAATAGCGTTAGTTTAAATGGCTATAGTTTTGATACACAGTTTAATGGACAAGATTATATTGCCTCCGCAGATAATGGGGAAACGGGCTTGTCTGGCAATGCTTATCTGTGGGATTTTGGCGCGGGTATTTCGTGGATAAATCCACAATCTAATTACTACTGGATTGTTGGCGCATCGTTGCACCATATTAATACTCCCAATTATTCTTTTGGAGAAAGTATTAATAATGTACCAACCGACGCTGAAATTCCAATGCGTGCGGCGCTCCATGCTTCTGCTCATTTTCGGAATAGTAAGCGTTCTCGTTTTGGTTTCCAACCTCGTGCTATTTTTCAGCAACAAAGAAAACACTGGCAAGCAGTAATCGGAGTAGACTTTGATTATTTCGTTGACTCTTCGCGCTCTTTTCCTGTTGGTATTGGTGCTGCTTGGAGAATGGGTGGACAATTTGATAATCTTGCCCCGCATTCAGACGCTTTACTTTTGTCTATTAGATTAGGCACTTCTACTTTATCCGCAATTGCCTTAACTTATGATTTGAATATTTCAAAATTGAGAAAAGCAAGCTATGGTGCAGGGAGTTTTGAGTTGACAATTACGCATCAATTGACAAAAAATATTAAGAAGCAATGTACGGAGTGCCACTTCTTTAGATGGTTTGAAGAGAAGAGTTTTTAACGATGATTTTTCAGCGATTTTACCTCAAAAATGTCTTAATTTTATTCTTTGATATATTATTGAATTAACTATCTTTAGGACATAGATTATAACTAACCCAACACTATCTTATGAGATTAGTAATTTTACTTTTTTTCTTGTCTTATTCTTCCTTAATTGTTGCACAACAATTGCCTCTATTCTCTCAATATCGAGAATACCATAGCTATATCAACCCTGCTTCACTCAACAGTGATTTTTTGCGAAATGATTATGATACATCATTTGGCGTCTCCTTACGTTCACAATGGTCAGGACAACCAAATACACCGCAAACACAATTTGCCAGAACAGAGTGGATTACAGATAGCGATTGGATTTTTGGAGGACATCTCATAAATGACCAAGCAGGGCCTGTTGGATTTTCGGGTGCATTTGGACGTTTTGCTTATATTGCCACTGGTAGACAAGAAGACAATGGAATGGTCATAGGAGGTTCGTTTGGGCTAGTACAACACCGAATTCAAGGTTCTAAAATTCAATTATTAGAAGCTGGTGATGTTTTAGATGGGAGAGACCAAACCCAGATTATTCCTGATTTTGGAGTTGGTTTATACTACTATACAACCATAGGACGTAGCAGCCGTAGACGAGCTAGTAATTATGTTTATGGAGGTATTTCATTACCACAAACTTTTGGTTTAAATTTGACTTACAAGACAGGAAACGGTGAATTTGCAATGAGTAGGCAGTGGCATTATTATGCAACGGTCGGAATGTACATATTTTTAGGAAATTCTTCTTACTTAGAACCTTCCGCTTGGATAAGGTATGTAAATGGTGCACCTGTAGGTGCCAGTTTTGGTTTCCGATTTCAAATGGATGAATACTTTTGGATTGGACCAGGGCTTAGTTTAAATAAGGAATTAAATATCGAGGCAGGCTTTTTCATTGGAGAAAATATTGGTTTAGATAGTGAATTGAAAATTGGATATAGTTTTGGAAATTCTTTCCAAGAGTATGGACCTCAATATGGAGTAGTACACGAAATTAGTGTTGTCTATTTGATGGATAATTTTTAAATAAAAAATACTTCAGAGTTAATATTTACGCGAGTCTTTCACAGATATTAGCTCTGAAGTAATTTCCTACTCACATTTCCCACCCAAAAACTTAAAATCAATAGCTTTATCCTTCTCCGTAACAACCTCCTCATAAGTGCGCCAATGTAATTCAGTATAAAATGCTTTAGCCTTTTGGCAAGCCGCCTTTTTGAGATGTTTCTCTAGCATTTTAACAGCTTCTGCTACACTTTTACCAATATTGAGAATGTCAGGGAAAATACCAAGCACTTCTAATTCTTGCGTTGCATCCTGATAAAGAGACTGTGCCTGTGTTTCAAAAAAAATGATTTGCTGTTTTATATCACCATTTTTCTTTTTATGAATTTTCTTACCCTTGGTCAAATAGCCATTAGCAATACGAATAGTTGCTGTTTGGTAAGCACCATTCATTCCATGAGTAATGTCTTTGTATCTTTCTTTTAATCTATTGTAACTGATTGGATTAATGTTGTCTTTTTCGTTCTCTAGCTGTAGCATTCTACGCTCTAACAGAGGCTTAAAGTAAGTTGAACTACTCTCTCCTTTTTTGTTCTTTTGTGCACTAAGATTTAAGGTTAGTAGTAATAAAAGAATGATATTTATTGTGATTTTCAT
>CALDUB010000441.1 GCA_937923465.1 uncultured Saprospiraceae bacterium | reverse complement strand
TTCACTAATTAGTATTTATCAGAAATTAGAAATAGGGCAAAGAACTGTTTCTAAACGAGAGTTGTGGACTGCTCATATTCCTTTTAGTGTTTATCTAGGCTGGATTAGTATCGCGACGATTGCTAATTTTACAACAGTATTAGTTGATATGGGCTGGCAAGGAGGAGCAATAGGAGAGGCTAACTGGGCTATAATCATGATGATTGTCGGTGCAGTGCTTGGCTTTTTTGTATTGAATACACGAAAAGATGTCGCTTTTGGTTTAGTCTTAGCTTGGGCAATTGTAGGTATTAATATTAAACGGTCAATGAGCGAGCCATTTTATGCTAATATAGCTATTACTGCTTCTGTTATTGCAGGGCTTTTATTAATTTATTCCATTTTTACTTTAGTACAAAATCTACGAAAAGCTTAATTGAATGTAAAAAGCATTAAATGATTTGTTAATTCATTCTCTTACCTTGAAAATTGAGTCAGAGTCTATTAACTTGCTGAAGGAATAAAACAAAACACCTTTCTTATGCAAGTTACTCTGACTCAATTTACTTTTGAAATGACACTTTGCCTTTCAGTGTTTTACGTTATCTATCGAATTTTACCACAAAAATTAGAAAAGGACAACCTCTTATTTCTTTTGTTAACGGCTTGTTCTGCTGTTTTACTTCCTTTGCTTTCTTTTTCTGCTGATAATACTTTCCGCTTTTTTTATAAAGAAGAGCTAACACAAACGGTCTATAATAGCTTTTTTGCGTCTATTCCTCTTTCTGTTAGTTATTCAGGTAATATCATTATTACTTTTCAAGATATTCTATCCTTTTTTTATCTTTTAGGTTTTGGATTCTTTGCCTTTAAAAAGATAGACAGTTGGTCACATACTAATGAAATGATAAAACCTTCTGTTTCTTCTAAAACTTCTAAAAACAAATCTTCTTTTTGGTATAATACGGCAATTTTCTCTCAGATTTATCATGGAAGTGAAGAAGGAATACGGGCTTTTTATAAAAAGGAAAATAGGTTTACATCGTTCTTCTTTTCAAAATTTCCTACATTAATAATCGAATTTTTTTCTCTAATCTTCTGGTTTCATCCATTCACATACCTTTATCGCAAAGAATTTTATTCAAATACACATAAAATGATAAATAAAACTTCAATAAGCCAAAGTCAGATACCAGAACATTTATCTTCTTATATAAAGACGACAGCAGCAGTCCCTTTTCTATTTTCCTTTCTTGCTTTATTTTCTTTTGATTTTTCTAAAGAATTACCGTTTGCATTGGGCATCATTGATACTAATGAGGCAATTACTTCTTGGGTAAATAAACCCATTTTTGATTTAGATAAAACACAAAAAGGAACTGTATTGGATTGGGGAAGAATAGATTTACCGATAGTCAAAATAGGTAATGATGCTCTTGAAACTCAACGATATCTAACGACAATGATGAATCGCCCTTATTTTAAGGAGATTAAAGATGCTGAGCTAAAGTTTTATCATGAAGGGACAAAGCAGCGTATCATAAAATTAGAGGCTATATTCAATAGTCCTGATTTTGAACAACCTTTGCGTGCAGTTGGACGAAAAGAATTTCAGAAATACGTAAATGCAATATCTTCTCAAAGAGAAGTGACAGTTATTATCAAGTTAGAAACGGAGTTTGGTGAAAAATGGATGTCTGCTCTCGCAATAACTCGATACGCTAAGTTGTATATTGATAAGCCGGAAATAACTGCATTGATTGGCGACAATTCTTATATTGATTATGTTTTGGATACATCATCTCCTCATTTTTTAGTCGAAAAAGCTTCTATTAATGTAGAGGAGGAGGACGCTATTTATACTGTGAAATGGGGTGAATTAGAAATTATTTTAGAAAAATATGCCAACCCTAACATGTATCGCGCTTACATAGAGTTAGACCTAGAAACTGCGCAAAAAAATATAGGAAATACGATAGAAGTACTGAAAAATGGAAGTACACGAAGCATTGACGGTTTGGCATTTATGCGCTATGATGCTATAAAAGATAAAAGTGATGCACCTAATTGGTTTAGATTTGAAGAGATTAACCCGACTTACGCGGTTATTCTAGATGAAAAAGATTTAGATACATACGAACCTGGAACATTCTTTCGGATAGGTCTCGAAACTGAAGATATTACCATTAACTCCGTAGAGCTACGCATCACAGACCCATTTGAGCCTTATTACCCCAAATTAAGTGCGAAGAATATTTCAGATGACCCTGCGGAGTTTGCTTTTCAAATCATTAATGTTCCTGACCGCAAAACAACTCTAAAAGCTGATACATTATTAACCGAAAATCAACGAAATCTGGAAATGTATAGTGACCGTAGTCGTTATGATATCGTACATATTCCTGGATTTAAGACCAATCGTCGTCTGTTGTCTGCAGATGATTTTATCTGGTGGCATGAGGAAGGAAAGGAGTTAGAGAACCGTTCGCTTATTTTTAAATTACGAGAGTATAATGATTACATTGGTCAATCTGTTGGGCTTTTCTGGGGAGAGATATTTGCTAATCCTAATGGAATAAATCTAACACGTAAAGATATTATAGATAATCAAAATTTTCCTTTGGTTTTACGTGTAGGTAAAGATGAATTAGAGATTATTGAGTTTGAGATGATAGTAAGGAGAGGAGAGGAGGAGCCTGAAATTCATTTTATTAAGAGAAAGAATGGAGAAATTCGCCTGCCAGACTTAAGCGAGATAGACATTAAAACAGGTATTTTTATTCAAAAAATAGTTATTCAATCTGAAAATGATTTAGAGTATTTCCCTATAAATTTTTCATTTAACGTTGGTAATGAATTGTCCAGTTATGATTTATCAATAGAAGAAGTTACCCATGGTGGCGTAGCATTTGACACCCTAATTAATAAAAGAGATTCTTTTTCTTTTAAGTGGGAAAATCGAACGCTGAAGGGAGTTATATCTGATATGACAAGATTTAATGAGAACTATATTCGGCTGCACGGAAATATTAAAAATCCGACTTTAAATATTGATTATTCTTCTCCAAAAATAAATACGCGAAGTGGTATTTATTTTCTTAATGCAGAATTGCGCCGTCGTTATCAATATTCATATCGCAGTAAATTCGAAACTTTGCCTTCTTATCGAATGGGCTTAGGTTCTGAGAGTAAACTCAACGCTTTTACCGTCTCTCAACAGAAAGCTGAAAATTCTTCTGACGAAGCAACGATTACAGACGGCATCGCCGTTTTAGAGTCGGCAACTGTGGACGATTTAGCGAGATTTATAGAAGAACAATTTGGCGTTTACATTTATGTTGTCGTAGATGTAGGCGAGTCTTATTATTTTTCATTAGACATTTCGTCGATTGAAGCGGTGACACAGCAACTAGAAGCAGATTACGGACTACAACTTATTCATGGCAATTATCCTGTCAGATTTATAGATGTGAGCTTTTTATGATATGAATTTGTCTTTTATTTCAACTTCAAACCGAAAATAAGCATTATCGTAATAAGGAACAGTTCTTTTTCCTTACCTTTCGTCAAGATTTTAATTAATAAATTTCCTTGATGAAAAATGTATTCACTCTAATTAAGAAAACGATTGGTTGGCTATTATTGGCTATCTTACTTTATATTGTTGGTGTTCTGATTTATGGTACAGCTACTGACTGGCAACCAGAGGCAACGATTAAACTTGAGACAGCACAGGAAGCAAGTGAAAAGGTCATAAATGATAGTATTCTCACATTTACGACATGGAATATTGGTTACGGTGGACTTGGAGCTAAGAGTAATTTTTTCTTCGATAATGGCGACCAAATGTTCTCTAATGGACGGATGATACGCAGCCCAAAAGAATACGTTGATGAATATGTTGCAGGTGCAGAACAGTTTGTAAGCACTACGAAATCAGACTTTTTTCTTCTACAAGAAACGGACTTTGATAGCAAGCGTAGCTATCACATCAATGAGTTTGACCGTTTACGCAACAAGCTACCAAATTATTCCGCAGCTTTTGCTGCCAATTATAAGAACGAACGTGTTCCCTTGCCTATCGCCGAACCTTGGCGTGTGTATGGACAGATACTATCTGGTTTAACAACTTTAGCTCGCTTTCAACCTGAGGAGAGTATTCGTTATCAACTGCCTGGTAAGTTTGAATGGCCAACGCGGCTTTTTCAGTTAGACCGTTGCGTTTTAAAACAAACATACGTTACTGCCAATGGAAAGAAACTAGTTGTTTTTAATGTGCACAATTCTGCTTATGACAAAGGAGGCAAGTTGAAAAAACAACAAATTGAATTTTTGAAAGGAATGTTTTCGGAGGAATATGCAAAAGGTAATTATGTTGTAGTTGGTGGAGATTGGAATCAGGTTCCACCTAATTTCGCTTTTGACCGTTTTATGCCAGGAAATACTGGTGGTTACTCGCAGATTAGTATTGAAGCAGATGCGATGCCCGCTGATTGGACTTGGGTTTATGACCCAACTACACCAACAAATCGTAAGTCTCGTGATATCTATACAGCAAATAAAACTTTTGAAACACTCATTGATTTCTTCTTAATTTCTCCAAATATCAAGGTCAATGCAGTAAAAGGCTTGCCTCAAGGTTTCCGAATTTCTGACCACCAACCCGTTTATATGGAGATTGAGTTAGAAGGATTATAGAACTTTAGAACTCTTGTAAATTTACAACTTTTTTCATGAATTACCTCGCACATTGCTTTCTTTCATGCAGCGAAGAAGACCTATTGATAGGTAATTTCATCGCTGACAGCATTCGCAATAAAGACTTAGCGGCTTTATCGCCGCGTGTGCGTGACGGTGTTTTTTTACATCGAAAAATTGATAGCTATACCGATATTCACCCAATTACTCGCTTGGGTACGGCGCGCTTACATCCTTTTCATGGAAAGTATGCCTCGGTGATAATAGATATTTATTTTGATTACTTATTGGTTAAAAACTGGAAGAGATACACTTCGCAAGATATAGGGGAATGGACACAAAATATCTATGAAATCTTGCAAAGGAGAGAAGCAGATATTCCATTAAAAATGCGCAAAAATCTACCTTTGATGATAAAGGATAACTGGCTGATGCGCTACGGTACCGAAGAAGGCTTGCGTTTTACTTTTGAAAAAATGAAAAAGCGTCTCAAATATCCTGATATGTTTGACGGCGCAACAGATAATTTATTGAATAATTATGATGCTTTTGAAAAGGAGTTTCATCAGTTTTTTCCAGAAGTAGTAGCGTATGTAGATGAGGAGTGTGGCTGTTAGATACTGACAAACAATACTATTCTCACCCAATAATTTCCCGAATCTTCTCACTACCCAACTCTCTCAATTTCTCAATGTTTCTATCAGGAATTCCTTCCACATCAGGGTAGAAGTTCGTCGCTTTCTCTACACTTGCTTCACGTAATAAATGGAGCATTGGAAAAGGAGAACGATTTGTGAAATTTTCAGCATCCTCGTGTCCTGTTCCTGCGAACTGATAGTCTGGGTGAAAAGAGGCAATTTGCAGTTCTCCCGTCATTCCCGTTTGCATAAGTATATTATCGGCAATTTCTAGAAAATCATTATAGTCGTAAAAATCATTTAACGCATTAGGATGAATGAATAAAGTAGTCTCGACCTCAGACGCAGGCATTCCTTTCAATAACAGCATCTCATCTGTTAAATCTAAAGCTAACTGTTCTAAATCATCTCCTTCATAAACCCGATATCTAATTTTATCTGCCTGAAAAGGTAATTTTGCAAAAGGACATAGATCATATCCAATAACAAAATTTGCTAGCCAGCGACGCGTCTTTAAAATGTACGTTTCTTTGCTCAATTGGTATTATTTTTTGCGTTACTTTTCGCAAAAGTAATATAATAAACGGTAACTAATAACAGCTATTTTTTATGAAAAAGCAGCGCAATCAGAAATAAAAGCATATAGTAAAGTATTAAGGACCTTTCTATATAAAAAAAACTTGTATTTTTGCTCCTAAATTAAAATCCTTAAACAATGAACAGAATAACATCCAGCTTATTTATTTTCCTTTTTTCTTTCACTCTACAAGCTCAAATTTTGCATGTCAAAGCAGATGCGAGTGGTGCAAATAATGGCTTGTCTTGGGCAGATGCTTATACTGATTTGCAGAGCGCGATTTCTACAGCAAGTAGTGGAACTCAAATTTGGGTAGCTGTCGGAACTTACAAGCCAACATCAGGAACTGACCGTGACGCTTATTTCGAACTGAAAAATGGTGTTGAAATCTATGGTGGTTTCCTCGGAACAGAAACACAACTTGCAGAGCGTGATTATATTCACAATGAGAGTATTTTAAGTGGAGATATTGGGGTTGTCGGCGATAGTTTAGATAATTCTTATACGATTGTTTACTCTATCGGAACGGATGAGAATACGATACTGGAGGGCTTCACAATTCAAGATGGAAATGCTGATTATACAGGAACAGATGTTTTAGACACAGACCCCAGAAAGAGCGGCGGAGGCATGTATTTATCAGGAGAAATGACTGATTTACGTTGCCAAATCAAACATTGCCATTTTAAAAATAATCATTCTGATGCTAGAGGTGGTGGTTTGTTTGTCTGGTCTGGGGCTGCTGCTGGTTCGACGCGTCCTAATATTTTTGCCAATGAATTTACTCAAAATGATGCAGGAACACTTGGTGGTGGTTTCTATTGGATAGGAGGAACTACCTTACAAGCTGAACTTATTCCAGCTGATAGTCTAATTTTTAATAATAATAATGCAAATGTTGGTGGAGGAATTCATATGACTTCACGGGTTAATAATGCACTAACAAAGATTAGAAATTGCTCCTTTGCTGAAAATATCTCCTCAAGCTACGGAGGTGGATTGTATTTTAGAGAGGACAGTTTTGATAATGTTGGAACAGAATTCGAAGGCTGCGATTTTACTTATAATACTTCTGCCTTTTCTGGTGGAGGAATTTTTCATGAGTCCTTTTATGAATTTAAAAACATTACTTTAAGAGATTGCTATTTAGACCATAATGTCGCAGGAACAATCGAAAATCCTGTAAATGGAGGAGGTATTTTTATCGGAGGATACATAGATACTCCAAATCCAAATGCTAAAGTATTAATAGATAATACTACAATGAGTTGGAATGCAGGTAATTACGGTGGAGCAATCAATCCAAGCATTACAGGTGCAGTAGTAATTGAAGTAACAAATAGTACTTTTCAGTATAACAGCGCGGCATTTTCTGGTGGTGGGATTTATACTTCAAACCCAGACCATACTCTACGCGTCTCTAATTCTTATTTTGAAGGCAACGCTGCCAACGACGCCACAGGCGGTGGTATTCACGTACAAAGTAGCGATGTGAAAATTACAAACAGTGTTTTTCAAGCTAATATCGGCAAAACTGGCGCGGGTATTCGGATGATAAACGGAGAGATTTCTAACTGTGTCTTTTATGAGAATAATGCGGTACAACAAGGTGGAGGTATTCGTTGTCAACAAGCAATGATAGCTAATTGTATTTTTTGGAATAATATCAACTTTGGAACGGGACCAGATATTTATAATAATAGCTTTCCATTAACGGTCGAATCTTGTTTGTTTTCTTCCGCAGATTGCGCAGCGATTAATTACATCAATTCTAATATCAGTTGTAGCGGTAATACACTCTTTGGTATTGACCCACTATTCACTAATCCTACAATTGGAGATTTTTCAGTTCCATTAAATTCTATTGTGCGCGATGCAGGAGATAATACTTTATATCACCCTGAAATTACAGAAGACTATTTTGGGAATATGCGTATTCAGGGTAGTAGTATAGATATAGGTGTTTATGAATTACCAGTAGTCAGCATAACATCAGTCACAGGAAATGCGAGCGATTGTCAAGAAGAAAGTATTAATATTGGTTCAATTAACTATGAAATTGCCGACGGGGTTACTCCTTTGACTTTGACGATTGGAGATGTTCAAGAAATTACGGATGATATTACAGGAACAATCACGGGTTTAGCAGGCGGAACTTTTGATTTTACGGTAATAGATGCTGTCGGAAATAGTGCTACTCAATCTGTTGTAATCCAAACGCTACCACAGCCAACAATAGGTATAGATTTAACGCTTCCTACTTGTAATGCCTTCACAAATGGAGTTTTAGTTCTTGACCCTCAGGGCGAGACCGCTCCTTTTTCTGTTATCTGGGATGATGGAACAGAAAGTTTTGGACAATATGGAGTCGGCGCGGGTATGTATTCTTACACGCTCACAGATGCCTTTGGCTGTGTATTAACAGGAACCGAAACTATTACCGAACCCTCAGCCGTCATTCTTAACGAAACGATACAAAATACAATTTGTGTAGGTGATGCAACAGGACAAGTCAGCATTAACCCAACAGGAGGTACAGGAATGCTGACGGCTGTATGGTCTCCAAATCCAAATAATGAAGAGGGCTACGAATTAACGAATATTACCTCTGGAGTCTATGCTGTTATCGTTACTGACGAATCAGGATGTGCCTTTGGAGAACAATACATCGTAGAAAGTGGCAGTGCCGTAGAGATTAGCGCAGAAATAACCGATGCAGGTTGCAGTGGTACAGCAACAGGCGCAATAACAGTAACACCTGTTACAGGTGAAGGCGAACTGACCTATGCTTGGTCAAACGAAATGACAGGGGCAACAATTTCTGATATATTTGCAGGCAACTACAACGTCACAGTAACTGACGAAATTGGATGTCAAACAGTTGAAACTTATACTGTATTCGCAGGCGCACCGATTACCTTTTCTCCAACGATTATGTCTAATACATGTGCTGGCGCAACGGAGGGCAGCATAGATTTAAATGTAGAAGATACCAATGGATTAAATTTCACTTGGTCACCAAACGTCGTTGGACAAACAGGAACTGTTTTAACAGAATTAGCAGCCGATACTTACTTTTTGACAATTACAGATGGTGACGAATGCCCTAGTTATGCGGAGTACACAATTTCTGAACCTTCTGAAATTGAATTAACACCACTAGCTACTAATCCTTCTTGTCTTGGTGGCTCAGACGGAACGATTACCATATTTGCTGAAGGAGGAACTGCAGTCACTCCTGAGGATTACGTTTTTGAAGTCACACCAAGCCTCATCGAAGGCGCCAATGGAGTCTATAGCGGTGCAGCAGCAGGAGAATATCAACTTATCGTTACGGACTTAAATGGCTGTACAGTAGAAAGTACGATAACACTGGAAGAAGGTGAAGCACTAACAATTAATGGTGTCGTAAACGATATTGCTTGTTTTGCTGAAAGCTCAGGCTCCATTAATTTGGCTGGTGACGGAGCAGATGGTTCAACTTATATCTGGTCCCCAAATGCGAATGGACAAACGACCAACATAATTACGGAATTAGCAGCAGATACCTATTCTGTTACAGTCATAGATGGAGTAGGGTGTCAAAGATTTAATGAATTTGTAGTTACAGAGCCAAGCGAGATGAACTTAATCAGTTCAACGGAAAATGTTTTGTGTGCGGCAGGAAATGATGGCATTATCAACATTACAGCTACTGGCGGGACGCCTTTTGCAGATTGTGGGTATGATTATACGGTTTCTCCTGATTTGAGTTCTCCAGATTGTGGCGTCTTTACAGGAGCGGTAGCGGGTACATATACGCTGACGGCTACAGATGCTAATGGCTGCCAGATGAATACTTCGGTTGACGTAATTGAAAATGAAGCGCTGAGTGCCATTATATCCGTGGCCGATGCATCTTGTCCTGGTGCAACTGATGGTTCCGTAAATATTGAGATAACAGGAGGAGAAGCACCTTATGAGATAAACGGAGAAGTTGAAAATTTAGGCGCAGGAGAATACTCTGTACTTATCACAGATGTAAACAATTGTGAATTTACCAGCACTTTTACTGTTTTAGAAAGCGCAGGCTTAACCCTTAACTTTGATGTGATAGATGCGACTTGTATTGGCGCTAGTAACGGTTCTGTGGAGGTAATTATCACCGGAGGAGTCGCGCCGTATACAATAGAGGGAGAAACCAACGATTTAGTAGCAGGAGAATATGAAATTACAGCTTCTGATAGTAATGGGTGTGGTGCAACGGCAACTTTTACTGTATCAGAGCCGAGTCTTCTTAGTTTTGACTTTGATATTATTAATGCCGAAACTTCAAGCAGTATGGACGGCAGTATCTTTATTGAAAATGTAATAGGAGGGACTGCGCCATACGATTTTGAATGGGAAAATGGAGAGACAACGGAAGACATAACTAATATCTCTTCAGGAATTTATAATCTGATTATTACTGATGGCAATAACTGTACTTACAGTTTTGGATTTGAGGTTGATTATAATACAGCCTTAGATGACTTATCTTCATTAGGTTGGGAGGCGCACTTACAACCTAATATTTTAACTAATCAAACAAATACACAACTATTTCTAAAGGCAGACCAAAATGCGAAGGGTAAATTACACATTTATGATGCGATAGGACGCTTATCTACAAGTCAAACACTGAACATTGTATCTGGCGACCAGCAACTTACTTTGAGTACAGAGTCATTGACTACTGGAGTCTATTTTGTTAGGTTGGAAATAGGAGGCCTTGGTTCAGAAGTATTGAGGTTGGTTATTGTGGATTAGAATTTTTTCTCAATCACATTTCACCGCTTGTCCCGTGCAACGGGAGGATTTGTCAAAGAACCTTTTTTTAAAGGAAATCAGGCGAGAAAAAATGTGCTTAAAAAAGCCAGATTAATTTTGTTCAGTTCCTTAAAAGCAGAATAGGTTGTTTACGCCTGTTCTGCTTTTTTATTTGGTTAAATTATCTTGGGAATAAATCTATCTTAAGCCTGATAAACTAACATTTCGAATACCTTCTTTTCTAATCGCTATTTATCATCTGAGAAAAGTTTCAAAATCACAGCGAAATTGTATCTTTTTTTTCGAAACAGAACATTATTAATTGCTGCTCCAATTGATTTTGACGCGTTTAATTTATTTTTAGACGCTGAAAAATTTGCCTAGATATATATATATGATTGCTATCTGGTAAAAATTAAATATTAAAATATTCTATATTTTGAAATAAAAAGTGGCAAATTTGTTTTTTTGCCATTTTTCCTGAAAAAATCACATATTATCCACCTTTTTAAGTGACATTTTGATTTTTCCCCGTCTAGAATTTGTGAAGTGTTAAGAATTCTCTAATTTTAACGCACAAGTAAGAAAATAATTTTCTAAACCAACTCAACCCTTCTTCAATTATGAGGTTTAAGCTACATAATTCCGGAGATAACTGGTCTTTTGACCTAACATCCGATGCAGGAGACATTATCCTGAACGGGGAAAATTTCGCTTCCCGAGATGCCGTTGTTACAGCTATCCGCGAGTCTATCGCAGGTATGCGCCAAAACGGTAATTATCGCCAAAACGGGGATACTTTTAGTCTTTTAAATGACAACGGTAATGTGCTTGCCACTAGTAATGCTTATGGTTCTGCCGCAGATGCGCAGACAGCAGCTACTGGTCTCGAGCAGGATGCTTTGTCAACGACTGATTTCCCTGTAGATTTTACAACTACAACTACCACAACTACAACGACGCGTCGTAAATTAAACACAGAGCTACCAAAACCTCCTTCTTTGGCGGAAATGGCAGTCATGTATGTTATCACGCGCAGTTCTTCTTCAGGCGAAGCTGGTCCTGAAATCATTGATGCTGACGGAAAATATTTCTGGCACTTTAATGATGCAGACGGTAAGGCAGTCCTATTTGGTCGCGGCTTTGAAAACAGCTCAAAGCGTAAAGCAAATGTTCGTAGTACTCTACGTTACGCAACTAAAGCTAAATATTACGATTTACAAGAAGAAGGTGGAAAATACTACTTCGTTATTCGTACACCTAACGGCTTTGAAGTGGCGCGTTCTGGCATGTTTAATAGCGAGCCTGACCGTAAAACTGCCATGGAATACATCATGGCTAATGCTGATGCTTACAAAGCAGACTATGCAAAAGCGACGCGCAAGCAAAAATTGAATCAGCAAGAATATATTTTTGACCGCGCATCTACTTCTGGAAAAGCAGGTTTTGAAACCTTCAAAAACGAAGAGAATAAAAAGCACTACTTCCACCTTAATGATGCAGATGGAAAAGTACTTCTATTTAGCCAAGGTTACAAAGGTGGTAAACCACGTGATACAGGTATGCGCTCTGTTATCAAAAATGGTAACACGCGTACACGCTACCGTATCAAAGAAAGTGGTGGTAAATTTTATGTTGTTCTTTTAGCTGGAAATAACCAAGAGATTGCACGTTCTCGTCCTCTCGAAAGTGAAGCTGCTGGTGAAAAAATCATCACGTACATTTTTGGTGCCATGCCAGGCTATGCAACGGAGTATGGTGTAGAATTGGTAAAAGCAACTACGACAACTACTGAAACAGATACTTTCAGTATCGCAATGGATATTCCTGCTCCAGAACCAGAGCCAGTAGTACCTCCGAAAAAGAAGGAAAAGAAAGATAACTACATGCCTTGTGGCGCTTATGATAGCGAACCAGGACCAGTTGGCTTCCACAAATTCAAAAGCGAGAAAAACGGTCACTACTTCTTTAGTTACAACAACGAAAAAGGAGAAACGCTATGGCGTAGTGAAGGTTATACTTCAACGGCTGCACGGGATAATGGTATTGAATCCGTAAAGAAAAATGCTAAGATTGAAGGTCGTATTACCATTCACCGTACGAAGAGTGGAAAAACTTTCGCAAAAATTAAAGCAGGTAACAATCAAGAAATTGCACGTTCTTGTTACCAAGTAGAAGAAAAAGCTTTAGCACTTTTATTAGCTCCTTTTTACCAAGACCATGGTATGGATGCGAACGTTTTACTAGGTGGCATGTTTGCTGGCTGGGCAGGATGGCGCAGTGATTGGGGCTGGTGGAGACGTAAAGAGGAGAAAGAACAGGAGCAAATCGCAATGGCTGCACAAGCCAAGGCAGATGAAGAAGCACGTATAGCAGCAGCGAAAGCTAAGGCAGACGAAGAAGCACGCCTTGCAGCAGAAGCAGCAGCGAAAGCTAAAGCAGACGAAGAAGCTCGTCTTGCAGCAGAAGCCAAAGCGGACGAAGAAGCTCGTCTTGCAGCTGAGGCGAAAGCTAAAGCAGAAGCAGAGGAACAAGCACGTTTGACCGCAGAGGCTGAAGAACGTAAAAAAGCAGCAGCGGCGGCAGCGGCAGCTACGGCGGCGGCAGCAGCGGCAGCAGCGTTAGCTGCAAAACAAAAAGCAGACGAAGAAGCTAAAGCAGCAGCGGCAGCGGATGAAAGTGCTCGTTTAGAAGCGGCAGCAAAAGCTAAAGCAGATGAAGAAGCACGCGTAGCAGCAGCAAAAGCTAAAGCAGACGAAGAAGCTCGTCTTGCAGCTGAGGCGAAAGCCAAAGCAGATGCAGAAGCAGCGCGCTTAGCACAAGTCAAAAAAGACGAAGACGCTAAGAAAGCAAAAGCGGCGGCAGCAGCTGTAGCAGCGGCAGCAGCAGCGAAGTTGAAGAAAGAAGAAGAGGAGAAAGTAGCTTATGCAGCAGCAGAGACAGAACGCAAAGCTAAATTAGAAGAACGTAAAAAAGCATTGGACGTTGATAACTACTTACCTTGTAAAGAATACAAAGTAGGTAAAGGTTACCGTGAGTTCAAGCAAAATAGCCAGTACTACTTCGCATTTAACGATGAGAAAGGTAATGTAGTTATGCGTTCGGAAGGTTATAACCAAGTTGCAGCCCGTAACAAAGGACGCGATTGGGTGAAACGCCAAATGAAGGACGAAAAGAACTTCATTCAGAAGCAGACAGCAGCGGGTAAACACTACTTTGCTTTAATGGCAAATGAGAAGACTGAAATTGCACGTTCTTGTTACTACGATGACAAGGCAGCGATGTTAGCAGCGATGGGCGCACTATATGCGAAACCAGCAGCAGCTAAACCAGCGGCAGCAGCAGCAGTGGCGACAGCCGCCGCAGCAACAGCCGTAGCAGCAGCGGCAGCGACTCCTAAAAAGAAGAAGAAGAAAGTTGTAGCGGCAGCAGCAGCAGCGAAACCAGCAGCAGCGGCAGCAACTACGGCAGCAGCGACAAGTAGTGGCGGCGGCTGGTGGAAATGGTTGTTACCATTGCTATTACTCTTTTTATTCCTATTTTGGTGGAAAGGATGTGGCGGATGTGGTGAAACAGCAGTAGTAACACCTCCACCTCCAGTGGAAGTACCAACACCTGCGCCAACACCTGAGCCAGCGCCTGAACCAGCACCTGCACCAGCAGCGGTTTGTTCTTGTTCTGGAAATGCAAATCCAATTTTCAACACGCGTAGTGGAGCAGCGAAATCTCTATCTCGTTTGGGTACTAACCCAGAATTTGGAGATTCTCACGGCTTAAACGGAGCTCAATTCTTTAATAAGTTAAGTAAGGCTTACAAGTCAAACTCAAGAGACAAACGTTTCTTAGATAACTTATTTAAAGGAATGGGATACGCTGGATTTGGAGATGCAGACGCAGGTATGTTCTCTGAGACTACAGTTCCTCGCGGAACGAAAGGTAACATGGGGGCAAGTCCTAAGCACCGTACAGTTTACGCGTCATTGGATGTTGTGTCTGATAGAGACACGAAAGCATTCCGTATTGATGCGAAAAACGGTTGTGATATTCACTTCATGAAAACTTGTGGTAATCACTTCTTCTTCTGTCCGAAGTAAGAATTAATTAACCATTTGTAAATAAGAAAGCCGTTCTGCTTAATTGCAGAACGGCTTTTGTTTTTGACGAAACTTTAAAACGTTACAACTTTAAAACTCTCACTCCGCCATACGCACCACCTTAGGCAAAAATTCCCCCACAACCTCCACCAAGTCAGTCTGTGCCGCCATAACCTTCTTGATTGGCTTGTAAGCTTGTGGAGCCTCATCTAAACCACCACCAATCAAATGCACACCTTGCTCGGCTAAGGT
>CALDUB010000440.1 GCA_937923465.1 uncultured Saprospiraceae bacterium | reverse complement strand
CAGCAATTGTTTCCGAACCTCGTTTAGCAGTAACATTGATACCCAGAAAAGCTTCATCTTCTATATTCTCTTCACAGTTAGCATCTATATCTCGCCAAACATAACCTCCCACGGTGTAAGTATCTAAACACCCCGTATCATCCGCTAAGACAAGATATTGCTGATAATCATTTGGTTGTGCCCATTCTCCAATTCCCGCCCAACCGCTGAGAATGAAACCTCCATTTGAGGTCTGTCTGACAGAAGAAAAGAAATCATTTGCTGTAGAGTTATCGTATCCTAAGTAGTATTTGCTCCAAATCACTTCGCCTTCATTCGTAAGTAAAGATAAAAATGCGTCACCACCCTGTCCACTTTGATAATTGCCATTAATATTACCACATACGACTAAGTTACCTTCGGCTGTAGTTGCAATACTTTGAATATCACAATCAGCATTTCCGAGCGCAGAGTTTATAGGAAAAACATTATTCCACAAAAGTATACCATCTGCTGATATCTTACCCAGACTTCCTAATACATAACCATCTATTTGCCAAGGTTCAACACTTCCATAAGCAAAATAAAAATCACCATATTCATCTTCAACAATAGAATTTTTCGGATGATAAGTCCAGGTAGGTAGAGTAGATACCTCCCAAGCAACGGTGTAGTCCATATTAAATTTACAGAAAACAGTTCCTTCGTTTGGTTCACTTGGAGTACTGCAACCGTATTCATAATGTAAAACAATTTCACCTGTATTAGTTGCCACTATATTCTTGTATCCAATACCACAAGTATCGTTCAAATTAAGAATTTGTGTACTTAAAATGTCCGCAGTCATATCCGTGAGAACCAACTCTCCTTCTGGGTCTACATATTCTAAGTCATTATCTGTGTATTGAAAAATAAGAGCATAAGTCCCATCCGGAAATTTATCAACATCCATTAAATTTGCAGAGTAATCAAAAGTATAAGATTTCGTTTCTATCACATTGCCAGCGGCATCAATATTAATCATAAAACCTCCGTCATTACGTGTACCAAACAAGTAATAACCATTTTCAACTACAAAAGCTTTTATGAGATTGTTACCAGTAAAATCGTTATTCGTCCAAAGTGTATCTCCTGTATTGTCAAAAAGTCCATAAAAAAGCTGGTCGCCTGCGACACGCCCGACAGCAAGAAAGTTGCCCTCGGGGGTTTCGATAACATCTTCCAAAAAGTCGCCCTGTCCCAGAGTTCCTCGAATTAATTCGAAAGTTTGGGCAATAGATATTTGTGTGATAAAAAGCAGTGAAAAAGTAAAAATAATTTGTTTGACTAACATAGGAGTGAGTTTGATATTATGGATTAAGAAATTAGAAAAATTATAATTTCCATTTTAGAAGCAATTTAAATGAAAAACTTGCGAAATGATAATTTCTCAGTCCACCTTTAGGTAATACACATTGCAAACCCTACTCAAATGCTAGTAAAGTCACCGAAACAAAACCCCAAACATCGAATAAAAAGCATCCGCCAATTCATCCTTCTCCAAAGAAATATTAGTAAACAAAATAGCTCCGATTTTCTTCTCAGGATGCAAATACATTAAAGTCGCAGTCCCAAAATCATTACCAGCATGTCCAACAAAAGGAGGAATTTCTAAATCCCAAAAAAGCCCTTGCATTCTATCTTTACCTTTAAATTGTTGCCGCATCATTTTTTGATAAGTCTCCTTTTTCAACAAACGACCATTGCCATAATAGCCCCGCATCATTTCTTGCATATACTTTGTCAAGTCCTCCACATTACTGTACAATCCGCCGTCAGGATAAGTGACAACCTGATAAGGAGAAACTGGATTTTTATTTTCTAAATAGTAAGTAACATGTAATTCAGAATCAACTTCATCCAAATACCAAGTCGAATTTTCCATCTTTAAAGGACGAAGTAATTGAGCTGTCGTCAGCGCCCTAAAGTCTTCCTTCATTACCCTTGCCGTAATGTATCCAGCTAAAGCCGCCCCGAGATTACTGTAAGAATATTCCTTTCCTGGTTTCTTTTTGAGGTACATTTTTTCGTCGTACCACTCCCCTCCTCTCTTCGCTATTTTAAACAAGAAGTCTTCTAATTCCATAAAAGAATTGTTATCATAATCCGCTAAAAGAGGATGCCAAACCTCAGGAAAATCATCCCAATTTAAAGACTCTACAAAGGCATATCCTTTCCGATACATATCTTGCTCATCTAAACCCGAAGTATGCGTAGCCAAATGACGTAAGGTAATTATTGACTTAGGATAATGCGGATTTCTTATTTCAAAAGGCAAGTAGTCATTTATATCTGCATCTAAATCTAGCTTTCCTGCCTCCACTGCTTTCATCAATGCAAAACCTGTGAAGGTCTTTGAAATAGAGGCAATAATTTGTACTGTCTGTGGGGTATAAACTTTCTTTTCTGCTAAATCTGCGTATCCAAATCCTTTTTGATACAATACACTGTCCTGCGTAAAAACAGAACAGACAAAGCCTGGCAGTAAGTCTTTGTCTGCATATTTCTGTAATTTCAGAGTAAGGCTATCTGGATTAATTGCGTGTACGTATGGAGTAGTATCGCTTATTTTTTGACTCGCTCTGCAAGAGAGTAGAAACAAGAGAGGAATGAAGAGTAAAAGTAGATTTTTCATGTTTGGACTTTTCGTTTTGAAAAAATTGAATAGCTTCTACTTAACAGACTTGTTCTTTATGGAAGTGTTGCAAAGTCTGATATAATTTTTCAATTATAAACAAGTCTTATAATCTCTACAGTGTACTAGTTATTGAAATTATCTAAATATAATTAGCTTTGACATAAATTTCTTAACATAAAAACATTTAACTCATTACAAAACAAAACGATGAACAACAACGACGCTTTATGGAAAGTCAGCCGCAAATGGGGAGGGCTCAACGCAATTTTTCCTGTCATTTCAACTTTAACGATGACTTTTATTGGAATGGAATCGCTAGGGACTTGGTTGCCTCTTTCTATTAACATAATAGTAAACTTCATTCTTACTCCCGTTCTACTTTATAAATGCTACCGCAATTTCGAACAAGAAACAAAAGAAATAATATCAGCTAAAAGTGCCTGGGCAATCGCAGGCATCTTTATCTTGATTAATTTCATTATTGGTCTACTCGGTCAGCTTACTCTACATTTCTCTGGAAAACTAGATGAAATGTATAGCTATATGGATACAACAACAATAGTTTGGGCATTTCTCGTTTCTCTATTAGTTCAAGTAATACTATACGCTATCTATGTGACTTTTTTTGCACAATGGTGGATGCGCGAGAAAGCAGAACAGCCAGGTTGGGCTGTGTTTGTGCCCATTTACAATTTGGTTTCCATGACAGAAATAGCAAAAAAGCCAGGCTTTTGGGTTCTTTTATTATTTATTCCATTGGTAGGAATCGCTTTTGCCATTATGCTAATCAATGGTGTTTCAAAGTCATTTGGCAAAGATGAAGGATTTACAGCAGGCATGATTTTCTTACCTTTTATTTTCTATCCATTGATTGGTTTTGGAAAAGAACCTCGCTGGATTCATGGAAAGCAGGAAGAAGATGATTTTATAGAAGATGATATCATTGAGCATTTGATAGAGTAGGTTTCAAAAAATAAGTTAAAAAAATGGGTTCAACAATACGTAATTGTTGAACCCATTTTATACTCTAATGTATTGATATCTTTCTCTTTTCCAAAAACAGAGTTCACAAATTATTGATTCATATCGTTGTTACTCATGTCCAACTACTTCAATAACGTAAAAACTACAAACGAACAAACTTTTGCATAGTAATCTCCTCTTCTCCAGAGAGTGTCAAAAAGTAAATACCTTTTGGAAAACCAATTGTAGAAATACTATTGCTATTGGGAAAAACATCTTCCTGAATAATTTGTCCTGTCTGATTCATGATTTTATAATTATCAAATTTATTTACAGTTTCAATCGTCAAAACATCCTGTGTTGGATTGGGGAATAGTCGAACGGAGCTTTCTTCAAGAATGATATTTCTGTTTGGCAAAACGGTGTCATTAATAAAAGTGCAGTAAGTATCATTGAATGAATTCCCGTCAGTTTCTCCGTTAGGTACTGCCGTCCAGATACAAAATTCTGCTCCAGACATTGTTTGAAAAGTAAGATACTTATCTTCAATCTCAAAATCCATCGAAACTCCCGGTAACAAAGGCGCACTCAGCTCAATATCCTCAGTGATAAATTGCTTACTGTCACAAGAAGAAAATGATTTAGGCGTAAAAGAACGAATTTGGAAAGAACTAACTGGTGTATCTCCAAAATTTTGCACAGTGACAGTCATTGTTCGAAATTTATATTCCCAACCTCCAAAGAAACCGCCATCATTTATTTCACTAATGGGAAAGGGATTTTGTAACACAATATCCGTTACGCCAATATCTTGTGTAGAAAAGTCTTCATCAGATGTCAAATTCTGAACTTGACGTAGAGCCGTTTTCTGTCCACCAAAAGGTGTTTCAGAGGCTATAATTTCAGCTTCGGCAGCAACAAAAAAGTCATCATTAATATCAAAATTCAAAAAGTCAGAACCTGCTGGCACATCTACAATGGCTTCCTCTGTAGTATTTCCGTCTAAGTCCATTCTCGAAATTTTCCGCTGACCTTCACCTATATCCGTAGAAATCAGAATACTTCCTCCTTCGTCAATACGATAAACAAAATCATCTGTAAGATTGTACACTATTTCACTTACCAGTTCGGTGTTTCGATAAAGTTGAAGAACAGTTGGAGTCGTAATCAAAAATGTACTATCTAACTCACTGACTGTTTTTATTTCTTCAATATCATCGGGAGTATTTTCAAGGCTAGCCAAAAGTTCATTGTTATAAATATTTCTAAATTCGATTTCATTATCAAATGAGACTCCGGCAATAAGACTATCCGTTAAAAGACAAACTCTGGTGTAATTGAATGGGAAATATTGAAAAATTTCTTCTCCTGTTTCATCAAAAATTTCTAATGAGTTGCCCATTACCCAAATATCACCATTCAAAAGAATACCGCTATTAAACACTCCTTCTTCAAATGATGAAGTAAAAGCAAGTCCTTCAAAATCATAATCATCTCCCATCTTTCTGATTAAAATTAAAGTCTCAAAAGAACAACCGTACTTTTTATTAACAAGATAAACGACATCATCCTCTGTTATATGAATAGCACTTTTGGATGAAGGATTAATATTTTTTCTAAACAAGAGTTCATCTTCAGGTGTACGTACTTCGTAAAATCCATAGGCTTCGTGAAAGAAATCATCATCATAACAACTAATAAGAAACAAAATATTCCCATCAGGTAAAATTTTTGTCTGCGTAGTCTCACAAGTCAATCGGTCAGGTTCATAACTATGCACAAAACTCTGTGCAGATAATAAAACTGAAAATAAGCAGAAACAAGAAAGAGTTAATATTCGGATAAACATAGAATAGAGTTTAGGTTTAAAAATTTCTCGTATAATGAGAAAGCAATTTAAGTAAAAATCTACTATATGATAAATTCTCTAATCAAGTTTAGGTATCTTATCTTACAAACCCTACTCAAAAGCCCGCAAAGTCACCGAAATCCTGCGATAAATATACTTCTTCATCGCGGGTACTTCATGCGTAAATGCTTTGTTCGTATCATAAGGCATAATAAAAACAGAACCATTCTCTGCCCCAAAATCTTGATAGCCTTTCCCTCCAAAGGGACGCAAACGAAAAGGTCTGAAATCGCCTAATGAGATAGTCACTATAGGAGCACCTTTGACCATATTAATCGTACTATCTCGATGCTTACCAATATAATGTCCTTTTTGTCCGTCATACCAATTTAACAACAAGCCATTCAATCTTTCATCAATATTTTCTTTACACCAACTATGTAATTCTTGTAATAAATCTGGAATAGGCAAGGCTGTATTTACACGCCCTGTGTATTGATAACTTTTACCAAAGGCTTGTTGCCAACGAGGGGTAGCGACCTCCTTTCCGTGCATAGATATAATATGATATTCTTCGGGATGCAAATTCCAGATTTCTTCAAAAGGTAAAGAAGAAAGAAGTGTGGAAGGTAAATCTCCTACATAGAGAAAGTAAGAATCGAGCAATTGATGCGCAGTAAAACTTGGATACATATAATAGATGTATTTTAACGGTAATGAATAATAGACTTGTTTACAAATAACTAACACACATATGAAAATATCTTTGTTCCGCTATTTTCCCCTAAAAAACACTTCAATAGAGGGACTATTCAAGATTTTTTTAGAGAAAACTATCGAAAAAATCTAAATTTCATATATGTATTCCTTATTTATAAACAAGTCTAATACTGTTAGTTTTTTCCTACGCTGCTGATTGAGAAGGTAAGATATGGCTTTTTTTTACGATAGAAGTTTATAAAAGCAAAAGAATGAGTAGATTTAACCTTTATCTTAATTTTCCTTGGTTTTATCGTAAAAACTGGAAAAGTCTTAAGAAAATGTGAATATTGTGGAAACAAAAGCGGTACAGACATACTACTGAAAGTATCACGCCCGTTTCACGGCGTGAAAGTTATATAAAGTCACGGCGTGGAACGACCGTGATACTTAAAACCAAAATTATGATACTCACATATCTCACATATATATCACTCATCACAGGCGGACTTTTAATTTTATTGATGGTCTTGTCATTATTGGGTGGATTAGATTTAGACTTTGACCTTGATTTAGATTCTGACATTGAGACAGGTGACGGCGGCGGTGGACTTGGTATACTAAAAGGTGGATTGACATTTATTTCTGTTACAACTTGGGTCATAAGATTAGTTTTAATCTCAGAACAAAGTCCTTGGGTTGCAGTCTTTATCGGTGCCATCTCTGGGGCAGCAGCCTTATGGTTGTTAAGTTACCTTTTCAAATTACTATTGAGTAATGAGCAAAATGTAAACTGGGAAATGACAGATGCCGTCTATCAGGAAGGTAAGGTTTACTTACGTATTCCGGTAGAAGGCGAAGGAATAGTCCACGTAAAAATAAAAGGTGCAACGCGTGAGCTAAAAGCAAAAACACGCAGCAAAAAAGAAATTAAAACAGGTGAAAGTATTTTAGTAACAGATGTGGAAAATGAATTTGTCATCGTCGAACCTGTGAAACGAAATGAATTTTAAGTGTTAGTTAATTGTGTTGATTAGTTGATTACGCTTATTAGACAGTCAACAAATCAACATAGTCAACTAATAACTAATCAAAATATTAAACCCATTAAAAACGCGGTGTAGTCAGAATTGGGCAACCGCAATAACCTTCTAAAACAAAACAATCATGACAGGAACTCTTATTGTAATTGGCTTTATAGTCTTTATAGCCTTCTTACTCATCACATTTTTCATCAGCCGTTTTCGTCGTTGTCCTTCGGACAAAATCTTAGTCGTTTACGGTAAAACAGGCGGTGAAGAATCTGCTAAATGTTACGCTGGTGGTGCTGCCTTTGTGTGGCCCGTCATCCAAGATTATCAATACCTTGACTTAACACCATTGAGTATTGATGTCAACTTACAGGATGCGCTTTCTAAGCAAAACATTCGTGTCTCTGTACCTTCTCAATTTACGGTTGGTATCAGTAACAAGCCACACTTAATGTTATCCGCTGCTGAGCGTCTTTTAGGATTACAGCGTCAAGATATCAGTGCATTATCTCACGATATTATCATGGGACAAATGCGTTTGGTAATTGCCAATATGGACATTGAAGAATTGAATACAGACCGTGATAAATTCGTCGAGTCAGTTTACCGTAATGTTGGTGATGAGTTACACAAAATTGGATTGGAACTTATCAACGTAAACGTAACGGATATCCAAGATGAGTCTGGTTACATCGCTGCCCTAGGTAAGGAAGCTGCAGCAAAAGCAATCAATGATGCGCGTGTAAAAGTTGCACAGGAAGTGCGTACAGGTAGTATTGGTGAAGCGGAAGCGCAGCAAGACCAACGTATTAAAGTATCTGATGCAAACTCTCGCGCCGAAATCGGTGAGGCAAAAGCAGATGCTTTATCTAAGCAAGGTATAAACGAGTCGGCAATTAACATTGCAAACTCTGATGCAGAGCGCGATATGGCGATTGCAGAGTCAGAAAGAAAAGCAACGGCAGCGCGTAAAGTTGCGTCAGCAAAAGCATTAGAAGAGGCTTATGTAGCAGAGCAGTCAGCAGAGCTTGCCCGTGCAAAAATGGAGGCAGCAAAGAAGCAAGCCGACCAAATCGTTGATGCTGATATCAAGCGTCAAATGGCAGTCATTCAAGCTCAAGCTGAAGCGGAGCAAAAACGTGAGATTGCAAAAGGTGAAGCAGATGCAACCTTAGCTGCTTTCTCCGCGCAGGCACGTGGTATGGAAGAGCTATTGAAGAAGCAAGCCGAAGGTTTCAAGAAATTGGTGGATGCTGCGGGAGGTGACTCTCAGAGCGCGATTAACTACTTGATGTTGGATAAATTGACTGAATTGACACAAATCCAAACTTCTGCGATTAAAGACTTAGACATCGATAAAGTTGTTGTTTACGACAGCGGAAACGGTCAAGGAGTCGGTAACTTCGTGAAAGGTTTGTATGGCATGATGCCGCAGTTAAATGACTTTTTGAGTCAGAGTGGTATGAGTTTGCCAGCGGGTATGGTACAGCAAGACGGGGAAGCAAAAGCTACTCCTGTAAAAGTTGAGCCTGCTACTCCGAAGAAGGAGGCGTAATTCTTTTTCTTTAGAGATAATGAAGCCACTTCAGACTTAGGTTTGGGGTGGCTTTTTT
>CALDUB010000439.1 GCA_937923465.1 uncultured Saprospiraceae bacterium | reverse complement strand
AGTTTTGAAAGTTCGGGATTTCTTTTTTTCACTTATTCCCCTTGCTTTTATATAAAGCAATAAAAGTAACTACTCAGGTCGGTATCGGTCACTTTGGCTAAAAAAGAGTTGTAAAATCAAATTTTAGCAAAAAAACAAACAAAAATTAGTGCCCGATACCTTTTTTAGCCCTAAAAAGGTGTCGGGCACTAATTTTTGTTGAGGTTTGGTCGAATTTCTTCAATCTACATCATTGATTTGAATAAAGTGACCGATACCAGAGTTATTACTTTTTGTGTACAAAAGAATTATTATTTTCTATGTAGAGAAGTGTTAATTCTCACAAAACTGTACTTTTACAAATAAAAAACAACTCAATAACTAGTAACCAATAACGAACTAAAAATGCCTGCAAAAGCACATAAAATCACAGTTCCGCGCACCGCACACATATACACACTAGGCAAGCCTGGCGCACATATCGAAAAGGTATGGATTGCTTGTCATGGCTATGGTCAGGCGGCGGAAAGTTTTATCACAAAATTTGATGTATTAGACGACGGAAAGACACTCGTTATTGCGCCAGAAGCTTTGTCTCGTTTTTATTGGGGTGGATTTTCGGGCGATGTTGTGGCGTCGTGGATGACGAAGGGGGACCGATTGGATGAGATTGCGGATTTCTGCAATTATTTGCAGCAGATTTATGATGATTTCATTCCACAAGTTCCTGATAATGTGCAGATTAATCTATTTGGATTTTCTCAAGGAGTGGCGACGGTGTTGCGTTGGATTTTTCAAGAAAAACCTCATTTTGATAACCTTATTTTGTGGGCAGGTACTATTCCTGATGAGTTAGATTATACGCCATATCATGATTATTTAGCGGATAAAAATACGCAGTTTATTTATGGAACGAAAGACCAATTAATTACTCCTGAACGCTTGGCGATGATACGTCAATTGATGAAATCGAAGGGTATGAAATGGGAAGAAACGAGTTATGACGGAAAGCATATTGTAGTGCGGGAAGGTTTGTTGCGGGTGGCTGCTAAGATTTAATGATTTGACTTTTTGATTATGCTAAGAAGCTGTTTGAATTTAACTAATTCTATATATGAGGACAATTTTCCGCCTATTTTCACTTTGAAAATCCTTTTTGTCTTTGTGGATGAGTTTTGCTGTAACTCTTAGTGAAATCATCCACAAACTCTATTTGAAAACTGGTGGTTTTCAAATTTCGATGTGTGGATGATTAGTGGTTATCATAAAATCTTACCAACCGATTTCATATAGAACCAAATACTTAATCTCAAACAGCTTCTAAGTATACATGATTCAAACACGAATCTTAACTGATTCACGCGGATAATACGCGGATTTTTCTATTCTAACTTGTTCCTGTTTACTAAAATAGCATTAGAAACGCTCAAAAAATCCGCGTTAAATCTGTGTAAATCCGTTAAATCCATGTTCCAATCATTAATTCTTTGCATAGTCAAATTAGCATCAAGGCTAGCTATTCACAAACAAAGTCAACCGACGAAGACGTTGCAGCATGACCACCAATCCACAGCGTAAATTCTCCTGCTTCTGCCGACAGTTTCATGTCTGCATTGAAAAAAGCGAGCTTCTCTTCCGTAATTTCAAATAGAACAGTAGTGCTTTCACCAGGCTTTAGCGTAAATTCTTCAAATCCCTTTAGTTCTCGTACGGGGCGCGTCACACTACCAAATTTATCTCTGATATACAATTGTACGATTTCTCGCCCTATCACTTCTCCAGTATTAGTCACTTTAACAGAAGCTATTATTCTACCATTCTTCTGCATTTTGGTTTGATCTAATTGCAAATCACCGTAAGTAAAATCAGTGTAAGAAAGTCCAAATCCAAAAGGAAATAATGGCGTAAAACCTACATCTAAATAGTGAGAAGTATTACCCAATGAAGTCTGCCATGCTTTTACTGGAATATCATCAATATGCACCCAATTATCTGCATTGGCGGGTCTTCCTGTGTTTTTGTGGGCATGGTAAACAGGAATTTGACCAACCGCACGTGGAAAAGTAACAGGCAATTTCCCCGAAGGATTTACTTTTCCTGTTAATAAATTGGTGATAGCTGGACCTGCCATAGTTCCTGGATGCCACGCGTATAAAACAGCGGAAACCTGAGGTAAAAGGTCCGTTAAAATCAATGGTCTACCTGCCATGACAATCATAACTATTGGCTTGCCCGTTTTACCTAATTCTGCCAAAAGTTCTTCTTGAATACCAGGTAAATTTAAATGCGCTCGACTGTGCGCCTCTCCTGAAAGAATGGCTTCTTCTCCAACAAAAAACAAAACAATATCTGACTTCTCAGCCGCTGCTATTGCTGCCGGAAAACCTTCTCGCGTTTTCGTTCGAGAAATTTTCAAGCCTTGTGCATAATTAACTTCTGTCTTATCTGCTAGGGCTTTTTTTAGTGCATTTAGTGGGGTTACGGAGTCTTTTTCTTTTCCGTCAAAAATCCAAGTTCCTAATTGTTCATAAGGCGCATCTGCCATCGGTCCGATGACCGCCATAGATTTCAAATCATCTTTTAGTGGTAATATCGCGTTTTCATTTTTCAAAAGAACCATGCTTTGCTCAGCAGTGCGCAAGGCGGCTTTTAGGTTATCTTCTGATAAAACTTGAGCTTGTAATTCACGGCGTTGATAAGGATTTTCAAAAAGTCCGAGACGATATTTTAAAACCAAAATACGTTTAACCGCATCGTCTATCTGAGATAGTTTTATCTTCTTTTCAGTCAATAAAGCGGGTAGATTGTCCACCATACAAGTACTCGTCATTTCCATATCGACACCTGCGCGCATAGCAGATAGTGCTGCCGCTTTTTCATCTGCACAATAACCGTGTGCAATCATTTCTTTGACAGACTCCCAGTCGCTGACCACCATGCCATCGTAGTTCCATTCTCCTTTTAAAATACCTCTGAGTAAAAACTCATTACCAGTGGCAGGCACATCATTTATTTCATTAAACGAAGTCATAAATGAAGCCGCATCTGCTTCTACTGCTGCCGCAAAAGGTCGCAAATAAACTTCGCGTAGATGACGCTCACCTACGTTAGCACTATTATAGTCTCGTCCTCCTTCCGACATACCATAGGCAGCAAAGTGTTTGACACAAGCCGCCATACTACCTGAGTCAGATAAGTTTTTTCCTTGAAAACCACGAATATTGGCAACTCCCATAATGGACGCTAAATAAGGGTCTTCGCCTGGTGATTCTGCAATCCGCCCCCACCGAGGGTCTCGCGCAACGTCAATCATCGGTGCAAAAGTCCAATTGATACCGACGGCTTTAGATTCTACTGCTGCGATACGCGCACCTTCTTCGACTAATCTAGGATTCCAAGTTGCGCTTTGTGCCAATGGTATCGGGAAAATAGTACGAAAACCGTGAACGACATCTCGACCAATTAATAGTGGAATGCCGTGGCGACTTTCTTCTAAAGCTATGCGCTGGTATTTTTCTAATAAATCAGTATCGACCTCGTTTAAAACCGAACCTACTTTGCCTTCTTTGATTAAAGTCGGTAAGTCATTCTTGCTTAACCCTCCGTCCAATTGCTGGAGTTGCCCCAACTTCTCGCGTAAAGTCATCAAAGCTAAAAGGGAATCTGCTCTGGCTTCTGGACTTGTGTCAAGTGCATTCGTTGAGGCATCATTTGAGACTCCTTGTTCCAAAATATTTGGCAAGTAAAATGAAAAACTGATACACGATATAGCTAAAAGCCCAATGATTGACAAGGCTGTTTTATATTTAAACATTTAAATTTATTTGAACGTGAAATAAGTTGTTGGACTTTGGACGAAAGATGTTAGACAAAATACAATAGTAAATGAAAGTATAAAATAAAAAATTTAGAACCCCAAATGCACTGAACTTTCATAATAGTCTAAATTTCAGCACTTTACAAACAATACAATTCTTCATAAATAATTGACAACAAAACTGATGACTTAATCATAAAATTATTGTCATCAATTATTTATGGTTTAAAACAGGTGTTCATGCATTGGGACCTAAATCTATTCCCAAACAAAAGTAGCAAGCATGCCGCCAGACATAGTGTAAGCAAAAACACCGCTATCATCAGATACGCGCAGTCGCTTCATGTTTGAGTCTGCATTAAATACAAGTAAAACTCTTGAACTATCTGGATTCAAAAAGGCTACTTGATGTATACCTTGTCCTTCTGTGTCGGGGGTCTGAATGCGTACCGCACCGCGCTGCACAAATTTTCCAGCGTGAGCGAGCAAGTAATATTCTACATTGCGCGTAATCGCACCATTTCCAGAATTAACAGTTACCACGCCACGACAATTAGAGCAACCGCCATTGATAGGACCATTGGTTTGGTCTAGAGCTAGGTTCCAAAATAGGACAGTTTTTGCTGAATTACGCACCGAGCCAATGATGAGATTACGAGAATTCCATGATAGATTATTAGAGAAGTCTGGCGAAAATTCACCACCAGAACATTCTGTAAAATATATACCTTTATCTGGGTGCGCGTCTTGCACATCTTGCATTACTTCTTTGTCACCAGCATAGCAATGAAAGGCAGAACCAGCGATGTATTGCTTAGCATCTGCGTCCTCTAAAACGGTTAGTGGATATTCGGGAACATCCCAATTGTGGTCGTAAATGATGATTTTTGTGTCAATATTTGCTGCCTCAAAAGCGGGTCCTAAATGGTCTTTAATAAAAACAATTTGCTGCTCGGCAGAAACTTCCATACTCGGATATGCCGTGGCAACTAATGGCTCGTTTTGCATCGTAATGGAGTGAATAGGAATACCTGCCGCTGCCATTGCCTCTATATATTTGACAAAATACAGCGCATAACTTTGGTAAAAACTAGTCTGCAAATTACCTCCATTGCGCATGTTGTTATTCGTCTTCATCCACGCGGGAGGCGACCAAGGAGTTCCCATTATTCTTATCTCAGGATTGATTGCCAAAATCTGTTGCAATAATGGTATCATATCTTGATTATCAAAACCCAAACTAAAATCACTCTGAGTCGGGTCTGTCTGTCCCGCAGATTGGTCATTGTAAGTATAATCAGATAGGGAAAAATCTGAAGAACCCATGGTCAATCTAATAAACTTAATACCTATGCCTTCCGTTGGATCAAACAAATCTTTTAGCAATTCTGCTCGTTGACTTTCATCCAAATCCGTCGTCAAAACATGAACAGAAGAACCCGTCAAGGCTGCACCAAAACCATCTATTTCTTGTTTTACTTGTGTATCATCAATAGTGATGCTGACATCTCCTTCTGCTTCATCAGTAAATGGTAAATCTTCGGCTTCTTTTGCTAATTTTAACCCCCCGTCTTTTTCTGTTCGCCAAACACTTACTTTTCCTTCAATAATCGGCTCTTCTACACCTTCATCCTCTACACGAGGCGGAATAGGAATTTCATCATCTCCGCAAGCAACGAAGAACGATAATGATAAGAAAACAAGGATGAGTAGTTTTATATTTTTCAAAATTTCGAATTTAAAAACAGGACGGTTAATGCCATCAACCGTCCTAATATTATTGGTTCTTTGACAAATCCCCCCGTTGCACGGGACAAGCGGTGGAATGTGATTGAGAAAAAATAAGAAGCTCAAAGTTAGGTTGAGATTTGAACTCTTATTTTTTCACAATCACTGCTTGCCCCGCAACGCGGGGGGATTTGTCAAAGAACGATATTGTTTAACTTAACTATTGTATGAAAGCTTTTTTAACAGCTTGTTTCCCGTCAACAGACAGTTGAATAAAGAATAAACCTGCACCGAAATTATCAGTAGAAATAGTACGTTGTTCTAATCGACCAATATTGTTAGACTTTTCTGTAAAAACACGTCTACCGTTTATGTCAAAAACAGAGACCGTGACATTACCTGTTGTTTCCGTTTGCCAATTGATATGCAAAGCATCATCTGCTCTTACTTGGAATAGCTCTGGTTGCCAAGTATTGTCCACACTCGTCAAAGAACTACAAGAACCAAAAAGATAAGTAGGCAAGACGATATCCTCTGTACTCACAGCTAAAATGGCAAAACGATTATTATCTGCGTTTTCGCAATCCTCTGGTGGGTCTTCATCCATGCCCCATTCATTTCCATTAATGAATTTGTATTGCACAGCTACCTGTGTGACAGGAAGTTCTACCGTAAAAGAATAAATATTAGCCGTCGTATTCGTCATTTCAGATGCCGCTGGGTCCCAGCCTTGGAAATCTCCCGCGACATGTACACCCGCTGCTGAGATTTCTTGCCCGTCCATATCTACACTAAAAGTGACAGATTTAGTTTGAAAAGCATTTTCACAACCTCCGAAAGGTTCCGTTGGAATAGAAATTTCATTGCCGCCGCCCGAGATGACAAAAGCTCTATTGTTCTCTGCGTTAGCACAGCCTTCACCAGGGGTTTCCTCATTTCCCCAATCATTTCCGTTTACAAATTTGTATTGTAAAGTCGAAATAGACGATAAGACAGTCACTGTCGTCTCGTAAATATCACCAGAAGTTAGGTTCAATTGTGTAGCACCAGGGTCCCAAGCTTGAAAATTACCTGCAACGTGTACACCATTAGGAGAAACAGTTTGTCCCGACATATCTACACTGAAAGTCACGCTTTGTGTTGGATTATTTGCAGGACATCCACTAAATGGAACGATGTCTAATATTACATTAGAAGTAGGTACTGTAAATAGACGATTGTTACTTCCTACCGTACAGTCCGCGGGAGCCGTTTCTTCCGTTCCCCAAGCATTTCCGTTTAGAAATTTGTATTCGATATCAGTACCTGGTACCAATTCAACTGTGATTGCGTGAATGCCATTTCCTTGGTCTGTCAAAGGGCTTGCCATTGTGTCCCAACCATTCAAACTACCTGCCACGTGTACGCCTTCCGCGGGAACAGAGATGCCATTCATGTCTACTTGAAAAGTGACATTGGTTTGTGCTTGTATCAAAAGACTTGCACAACATAAAATAAGAGTAAAAATTCTTTTCATGATAAGTTTGCTTTTTAAGAAGCTATTTGAATATCCAGACACAACTAATTATTGCATTAGCTGTGTCTGAATACTTTTCAATTATTGTTTGATAAAAGTCTTAGAAGTCACTTCATTTCCGCTTTGCAATTGCAAGTAATAAACGCCTGCATTCAAATTATCTAAGTTTTCGAGTAGAAAGGAAGAACTGTTTTCTGCGATAGTTCTTGTTTCCAAAACTCTTCCATAAGTATCTGTTATCGTCAAAACCTGCTCTTGGTCAGAAGCCAATAAATTCACTTGTAAATATGACTGTGCTGGATTAGGATAAATAGTAACTAAGCCTGATTCTTGATTCTTAATTTCAATCGTTCTAACGCCCTCAATGTGAGTCGTTCCGTCCAAATCATAAGTAGTCAGACGGTAGTAGTTTAAACCGTTGTGTGCATTTTCGTCTGTGAATTCGTAATACTGCTCTATCTCAGAGTCACCCGCAGCCGTTTCTTTGTGTACAGGGTAAAAGTTACGTCCGTCCGTTGATTGCTCGATTAAGAAGTAATCCGTTTGCATTTCGATAGAAGTTTCCCAAGTCAAGAGAACATTTGACTTTTGAGCGCGGACAGAAAAGTCTTTTAGTTCGATTGGTAGAACAGAAGCTGTACATGTGTTGAAGAAATAAATGTCCGAGTTGTCAGGATTTGCGCCTGTTAAATCAAAAAATCTATCTGTACCATTAGCACAAGCCCCAGTATTTGAGTTCTCTTGCATATCGTAATTATTTCCGATAGTATACTTGTAATTTACACGCGTCACGCCTTCTGGAATGTCATAGGTCGTACAGTAAACTGTAGTTTGTCCAGCAGGAAGAGACAAAGGCAAAAAACTACCAAAACCTCCATAAAAATCACCAATTAAATATACTCCTAGGGAAGCGTCTTCATTTGCCATGTCCACACAAAAAGTGACAGGAATCATTACATAACCAACAGGACATCCATCTAAAGTATGCACATCCAATGTCTCATCACTGGCAGGTACTGTAAATGAACGATTATTATTAATGGCATAAGCACAACCAGTAGGAGGTGTCTCTACCGTTCCAGTTCCGTAGTCATTTCCGTTGATAAATTTGTATTCGATATTGTCGCCCGTAGTTAAAGAAACAGTGACAGTATAAAGGTTTGAACCAGGACTTGTTTCGGTCAATAAATTAGCATTGGGGCTAAAACCATTAAAATTTGCGATGACATGTAAGCCATTAGGAGAAACAGTTTCACCCGTCATATCCACTTGAAAAGTAATTAATGCGGCTTGCGCTTGTGTGCTTAGACACAGAATAAAAAATGAGAGAATACGTATAAAATTTTTCATAATTAGTATTATTTTAAGCCCTATTGGACTTTGTTTAGGAAGTTTGAATAAGTTTAGTAATTAAATGATAATTATAATCACAGACGAAGTAACTCCACGTTACCTCGTCTATAATAATTCATTTAAAATCCAGGATTCTGTTCCAAAGTCGGATTTCTATCCATTTCAGCTTGAGGTATAGGCCATAGCAGATGTGTGGCAGTCACGTTGTAATCGCGGTTAAGATTATTCATGACTTCTACCGCTTTTCCGATACGTTTTAGGTCATACCAGCGGTGTCCTTCAAATGCTAATTCTAAGCGTCTTTCGTTGGCAATTTTATCGCGCATTTCATCAATATTCCCTGTAGTGAAAGCGGGCAAATTGACTCTTTCACGGACTTGGTTAAGTAAGTCGGCAGCAGCACCAAGGTTGTTTAACTCTGTTTCTGCTTCGGCAGCTAGCAAAATGATATCCGCTAAACGCAATAAGATGAGATTATTGGGGCTTGACCAGCCGTTCGCAAGGTTTTGCTTGTATGGAAAAGGAATGTTACCAGACGGATAATCTGGGTCTTGCCACGGTAGATTATTTTCAAAAATGATAGAGCCATTCAAGCGGATATTGTCATTTTCTTCATTAAAAGCAGCAATTAAATCCTTAGATGGCGTATTGAATTTTCTCCAATTATCATTCGTAATCGAAGGTGGCAACCATAATTGGGGTCCCCAGTTTGCTTCATTTGTACCACCAATGTATTGGACTTCAAAAAGAGACTCCGCAGAGTTTTCGTTTTGTCCGTTCCATAAATCTCTAAAAATAGGCAACAAAGAATAACGACCGCTATTGATAACAGCGTCTGTGTGAACTTTTACAGTCGCCCAATCAGGAGTCGGCTGATGTGCGTATGCTTTGGCAAGCAAGGCATTCACTGCACCTTTTGTTACGCGTTGGTCATCGCCAGGATATTCTTCAGGAACGCGAGACAAAGCAAATCTTAAATCGCTAATAATCCCTTCGTACACCTCTGCTTCTGTGCTGCGTGGCACATTCACCTCTTCGGGGTCGGTAGAGTTTACTTTTTGTAAAACTAAAGGTACTCCGCCATATAAGTTGACTAAATGAAAGTAGTGCATCGCCCGTAAAAAAGAAGCTTCTCCTAACATTTCTTCGCGACGCTCATTGGTAAAATCAGGCGACTCTATGTCTCCAATATTATCCAAAACAGCACTCGCTCTACTAATGCCTTCGTACAAGTAACTCCAATCGCGCTCCACATTCGCATTAGTAGGTACCAAAGTGAACTGGTCTAACTGGAAATTATTTGGATTATCGCCGCCAGCGTAACAGTTATCAGAAATAACGTCGCCATTGGTGAATCTATCAAAAATGTAAAATTCGTTTTGAAACGAGTCATAAGCTGCAACTAAAGCAGCTTCGGCATCAGCACCCGTTTGGAAAAAATTGCCTTCGGTCAAATCAGATATTGGTTCGCGGGTCAAAAATTCTTCGACACATCCTGTCGTCAAAAACAGAATAAAACTGAGACAGCAAATGCTTAGTAAGTTATTGATTTTCATAATTTAATTTTATGATTCTTTATCAAATTGGTTGGTAAATCTCATTCCCTATACTCATCAGGTGACTTTGAGTCGAATGTCGTCAACTTAGTGGCAGCATACTGTTTTGTAGTTGCCAAGAATGTATGATAGAAAAGCGGATTTGGCGGATGATGCGGATTAGGGCGG
>CALDUB010000438.1 GCA_937923465.1 uncultured Saprospiraceae bacterium | reverse complement strand
CTTCAAAAGAGTACACCCCCTTTTCATTTTGTTCCCATTTTACTTGCACGGTTTCGATACCTGTTAGATGGATGCCGTCTTCCGACAAAAAACGTTTGGTCATCATGGCCCATTCTCGTTCGCAACCTTCTTTGTGCGAGGAGGAAGTCCTCAGTACCATTGGCCACAGCGGCCAAGGATTGTCTGGCCCTCTTGTGTTAGATGGCTTCCCCAGTAATTCAATTTGCAAAACAGATTTCGCACCAAAACGATTCGAATTTCCGATACAATCGGAGCCCGTATCTCCTCCACCTATTACGACAATGTTTTTTTAGCGATGGGATTTACCAATCCTATAAAAGAAGGTTTGCTCGAAAACTTAAATGTTGAATTAGAAGAAAGAGGAAATGTGAAGACCGATGATTTTGAAACGAGTGTGGCCAAGGTTTTTTGTGCTGGCGATATGAGAAGAGGACAGTCATTGGTGGTTTGGGCAATTGCGGAAGGACGGGATTGCGCGCGTAGGGTAGATGCTTTTTTAAAAGAACGGAAATAATTGTTTTAGGTTTAAATTATGAGTGGCGCTTTATCTTTTGATAGAGCGCCATTTTTTATTTTCACAGCTTTTTAACAACTAAATGTAAAACAATCACTTGTACTTTACTGTTATTAATCGTAATATTGCAATAAACCAATTAAACGCTTCATGGGACTAACAAAATCAGAGATATTCACCACACAGCAAAATCGGATAGCCGCTATTGCTAAAGTGCTTGGTCATCCTGCGAGAATTGCCATACTTCAGCATTTATTAAAAGTACAAAGCTGTATCTGTGGCGATCTGGTTGATGAAATCGGTTTAGCACAAGCGACTATTTCTCAGCACCTACGTGAGATGAAAAACATTGGATTATTGAAAGGAGATATTGATGGAACTAAGGTTTGTTATTGCATTGATGAAGTTATGTTTAAAGAAATGGGTGGGATTTTTACTGAATTATTTCAGGCGGATCTTAAGGGGTGTTGTTAGTTGAAGTTTGCAGTGCCTAGCTGGATTCGGGACTTCATTTCGACAAGAAAAAGCAAGACCGTACTAAAGTCCGGAGTCCGAACACCAAACGTAAAAAGAACAAAGCCACAATAAACCAGAGTAAAGCAAGAAGAGCCGGATCCCGGACTTCACAGGTCGACCAAGAATGCCATGTTCATTATTTATGGCAAGAAAGTCGCATGTATAAGTTTATGACAAATTTTAAATCATTGACATTAGATTCAATTAAAACGATGGACCTCAAATTAAGTTTAGAGGATTATTTACCAGACGATCATTTAGGTCGACTAGTGATCTCGATTGTAGACAAATTAGATTTGACAGCAATAGAGTCAGCTTATAGTTTGATAGGTCAAAATGCTTATCCTCCTAAGGTTTTGCTACGGATTCTATTTTATGGTTATACCCAAGGTATTCGATCTGGAGCGAAGTTGGAAGAGGCCTGCAAAACTAATATAATTTTCATTTATTTGGCAAACGGTCATCGACCAGTTAAAAGTACCATTAATGGTTTTAAAGCGAAGCATCATGAACATTTTAAAGGATTGTTCCAACAACTTGTAGCGCATTTAATAGAGGAAAAGTATACCGATGGTAAAGAGGTATTTGGAGACGGCTCAACTATTCGAGCAAATGCTAGTGTAAAGCGTTCAAAAACAAAAGCAGGCTATGAAAAATGGTTGTCTAACTTAGAGCAAGATATAAATGAGTTGAGTAAAAAACTCCCTGTTGAGCAATCCGACGAATATCTAGATATTTCAGTTAATGATTTAAACAAAAAAATAAAAGCAAAAAAAAACGTTCAACAAAAATAGCACAACTACTAGATGATTGGCCGGAAGAAGTACAAGAGAAGTTTAAAATTAATCTCACTGATAGCGAAGCAAATATAATGAGAGGAAAGAAAGGCTCGAGAGATGTTTTCTATAATGGCCAAGTAGTTCTGAGTAATGAGCAGTTCGTTTTACACAATCATATAAGTACATCTTCTTCAGACAAGCAACAATTAATTCCCTGTTTGGAGGGCTTAGAAAAGAATACTGGTAGCTATCCAGATGTAGGAATTTTTGATTCTGGTTATGCTTCTTTTGTTAATGATACTTTTGCTAAAGAAGAAAATATAGATCTTTATATCCCCGATCAGGAATTTGGAAAGACCAATAAAAATAAACCTTATTATCATACCAATTTTCAATATGATCCTGAAATAGATATTTATATATGCCCTAAAGGAAAACAACTTTCTTTTTACAAAAAAGGTAGCAAAAATGGTTTTTCCAAAAGAATATATCGTGGGAACGAATGCGAAAGCTGTCCCGTCCGTCATTTATGTACAGCGGCAAAAGCTAGGACAATACAACGAGATGACCGGCAATATCTTAGAGATGAAATGAACTATAAAATGATCACAAGTAAAGGACAAGCATTTTATAATAAAAGAAGACATAAAGTGGAACCAATTTTTGGACACTTAAAATATAATTTAGGTTATCAGCATTTCTTCCTAAGAGGACAAAGTAAGGTGACAGCAGAGTTTAACCTCTTCTGCATTGCCTACAATCTTATTAGAATGATGAATTCTAAACTAAAATTAATTTTTGGCAAACTAACAAAAATCATAGCGGTTTTCATCCGTCAAATTTTTATTAAATTGAATCTAATTGTCAAAGAACTTATTTTTAATCACAATTTTTATACATCTATACTTTTAAGATGTATTCGACAGTAGGCATTCTTGGTCGACCTGT
>CALDUB010000437.1 GCA_937923465.1 uncultured Saprospiraceae bacterium | reverse complement strand
TTTTTCTGCTTGAATCATATTCTGATTTCTCTCAATTTATATCTCCGTTCTAATATTTCAGGGATTGGAATGTATCGTACAGATAGTATTATTTCGGCTCTCGATAAGACCTTGTTAATTGGTATTTGTGCAGTGCTTTTATGGGGCAATATTTCTACGCAAGCCTTTCAGATTGAGTGGTTTGTGTATGCGCAGACGGCTTCATTATTCTTGACGGCGGCGACTGCTTTCTTCATTGTTTTTAAGCAAGTTAAGCTGTTTAGATTTAATGTGAATTTGCGTTTTATGCGCTCTGTTTTGAAGAGTAGTTTTCCTTATGCTTTGGTGATTTTCTTGATGACAATCTATACTCGGATTGACATCATTATGATTGAAAAAATGCTATCAGATGGTGACAATCAAGCGGGGATTTACGCCGCAGCATTTCGACTTTTAGATGCCTGCAATATGATAGGATTTCTCTTTGCAGGAATATTGATGCCGATGTTTTCTAAACTTATCGCAGATATAAAAAATACGAAAGTTGAGCTGCAATCTTTGGTTGAAATGAGCTTTCAGATTGTCTGGTCAGGAGCATTGACTTTAGCTATTTCTGTCTTCTTCTTTCGGGAAGAAATCATGTTTTATCTCTATGATGCAGCGACACCTTATTGGGGCGAAATATTGGGTTGGCTCATACTCAGTTTCATTGCGATGAGCGGCACTTACATCTTCGGTACACTGCTGACAGCAAATGGAAGCATGAAGAAAATGAACCTACTTTTCGTTGCCAGTATCCTTATTAACATCGTGTTGAATACCCTGTTGATAAGCTCACATCAGGCGGCAGGTGCAGCGATGGCAACTTTCTTTACGCAGTTTTTTGCTTTGATTTTACAGATTTATTTGTCTAAAACTGAGCTTAATATTCGATTGGATTGGCGCATTTTTGGGAAAATAGTTGCTTTTGTTTCTGTCTTGGTTTTGATGAATTTTGCTCTCCAACGATTGACTTTTTTTGACTGGGAATACCTCTTTTTTATCGCTCTCGTCGGGGGAATTTCCCTTTCTTTCCTTTTTCGTTTGATTAATTTAAAACTACTTTTCGGTATGTTGAAATCTAAAGTTTAATTTCTTAGGGTATCCATTTTTATGAAATATTAACTTGACTTTAAGCCGTATTTAATCTGTTAATTTTGATAATTTGAAAAAATAATATTTGTGTGGAATAGAAAATTGCACTACATTTGTCTTGTTATGAGAAAATAATGTCCTTAAAACTCTATGAGAATTTAGTAAGTTTTCTACTTTGAGAAACCATAAACACACACACTTTTATGCGAGTCGGCTACACACTCTCCGAATATTTCTATTTCAAAAATAAAGAACGCAGAGCACTGATATATTTATCAGTTTGCTGTGTTGTCACTTCTTTTATTCCTTTAATTTTTCCTCTTTTTCAATCTTCTCAGCAAGTAGATTTTTCTGAATTTAAACAGGAAATCGCAGCTTTCTATGCTGATGATGAAAAGGATAGTCCTACTCAAAACATAGATAGTACTCCACAAGAAATTTCTTACTTTCCTTTTAATCCAAATACGGCGAGTAAGGATGACTTTCAAAAGTTAGGTCTCTCCTCGCGTACTGCACAGAGTATTTTAAACTATAGAAGTAAAGGTGGTAAATTTTTCAAGGCGGAAGACTTCAAGAAAATCTATACACTGAAGTCAGAAGATTATGAGCGCCTAACAGATTATATCACGCTCCCTTTGAATCCCCCTTTAGCTATTAAACGTAAGAAAAAATCCTACGAGTACGACCATGTCGATAAGGTGATTGTACAAGAATTTACTTTCAATCCAAATACGGCAAGCTATGAAGATTTGGTACGTCTTGGTATCTCTTCTCGAGCAGCAAAAGGCTTGATTAAATACCGAAACGCTGGCGCTGTTTTTCGTAAGAAATCTGATTTCAAAAAAGTGTACAACATTGAAGAGGCAGACTATAATCGGTTGGAAAGTTACATAGACCTACCAGACGAAGCAGACTTCCCTACTCCTGAAAAAACAAAGTCAGTCTACAAGAAAAAAGAGTGGACTCCTGTCTTTGTTGATATCAATAATGCAACTGTTGACGAGTGGCAAAAACTACGCGGCATTGGTCCAGGATATGCAAATTGGATAGTGAAACACCGCGAGAGGTTAGGTGGATTTGCTACCGTCAAACAAGTAAGTGAAGTCTATAATTTTCCAGACAGTACCTATCAATCTATCAAGGAATTCTTAACGAATGAATCACCCAATCTAACAAAGATTTCTATAAATAAACTAACAGCAGAGGAACTTAAAAACCATCCCTACATCAAATGGAAGCAGGCAAATAGGATTGTCGCTTTCCGAAAACAGCACGGTGCATTTTCTGATATGAATTCCATTAGGAAAATGCCCGTTTTTACAGAAGAATTTTTTAATAAAATAGAACCTTACTTGAAGTTTGATTGAATTTAAATCATTGATAATCAGTATAATATAATTACTAATCACGAAAACCACTCCCCATGAAAAGCCTACGTCAGATGCCGTTTTTTCGGCTGGTTTTTCCTTTTATTCTTGGTATTTTATTGTCACTATATTTTGATTGGTGGCATGATGCTATTGTTTGGATTATTCCTATTTTACTATTTTTCTCCATTCTTATCTTTTTTAAAAAAGGTCTGTTCAAAGGGCGTTGGCTATTTGGGTTTTTGATGACTTTCCTGATGCTTTTTTTAGGATATTTTCGAGGCTATGAGCATCAAGAACTGAATTCGGAAAATCATTTTAGTCATGAACTAACGGATGATAAAATGGCATTTTCAGGAGAAATTTATGAAATGCCTAAGTCTATCGAAAAGCGTATTAAGGTTCAGCTTTTCGTAGATAAAATTAGCAGTGATACTGCCCAATTTCATCAAACAAGTGGTAACCTTCTGGTTTATCTCAACAAGGATATATTGAGTGAAAACTTAGAATATGGAGATAGAATTACCGTCTTTGGAAGAGCTCGAAAGTTGACAAATGCTAATAATCCAAATGCCTTTAATTTTAAGGATTATCAACACTATCAAAATATCCATTACCAGATATTTTTAAAAGAAAACGAATGGAGAGTCGGAACAAAACTTGGCGGAAATCCACTGTTTAAATTCGCATTTAAACAGCGGAAGAAGTTTATACACATCCTCAGAAAGTACCTGCCAGATACTGAAAGTTTTTCAGTTGGTTCCGCCTTGATTTTAGGATATAAAGATGAAATGGATGATGAAGTTCGAGACGCTTATGCGAAGACTGGAGCTATGCATGTCTTGGCAGTTTCGGGTTTGCATGTTGGATTGATTTATCTCATTATCGGATTTCTTTTTGATAAAATTATCAGATTCAATAGTCAAAAAATTAGGTTTCTTCGCGGACTAGTTTGCTTAGTTGGTATTTGGATATTTGCCTTATTGACAGGTATGTCCCCTTCTGTGATGCGTGCTTCGACTATGTTCAGCATTATTATCATTGGCAAAATGACTGACCGATATGCGAATATTTATAATTCCCTCGCTGCTTCAGCTTTCATTTTGCTTTTGATTAATCCTCTATATATAATGAGTGTTGGGTTTCAACTCTCCTATTTAGCAGTTACGGGTATCGTTTATTTTCAACCGAAGATTTATAATCTCTTCGTTTGTGAAAATAAAATTACTGACTTTCTCTGGCAATTGTGTTCCGTTTCTATTGCTGCTCAATTTGCTACGCTGCCTTTGAGCTTATATTACTTTCATCAGTTTCCAATTTACTTTTGGTTGTCAGGTCTAATTGTTGTGCCTGCTGCGGGGTTTATATTGGGAGGGGGATTATTACTTTTTTTGTTAGAGTCAATTTATACTGGTCTTGGAATGCCTATTGGATTTCTGTTGTATTGGTTAATTTGGCTTGTCAATAAAGGTATTTTCTTTTTACAAAATTTACCTGCAAGTGTGATTGAAGGAATATGGATTACGGGGCTTTCTGCTTTTGTTTTATATTGTTCTATAGCGCTCTTCGTTGGTGCAGTAAATACCCGCTGCGGACGAAATTTAATTTATAGTACTGGGCTATTATTTTTTGTTTTTGCACTCAGTGCATGGCAAAAAGGTGGACTTATTAACAATAAGCAGATTATTATCTATGATTTATACAAAAACACACTTGTCGAATGTATAAATGGAAAAAAGGCTTATGCTATCAAAAACAAGGGTTTAACAACAAAGAGTTTTAACTTCTCCACAAAAAACAATCATTATGCACATTATGTGGATAATGTAGAGGTTTTTGATATAGATAGTTTGTTTTACGAAAATGAAATGATTCTCTTCGAAAAGAATTTTATTAAATTCTATAATAAAACGATATTCTTAGTAGATAAAATGCCTACTTCTAAAGAGCAAGTTACAGGAATAAATTTTCTTGTAATTAGAGGAAATCCACGTTTAGATATAGGAAAATTATTTAAAATGTTCTCGTTCGAAAAAGTCATTTTTGATAACTCAAACAGTCAGTACAAAGTACGCGATTGGATAGAGTACTGTAAACTAAATAATATAAACTATCATTATACTGCAACTGATGGTGCATGGATTTTGACCTTATAAAATGAAACAACACTCCGCAGAATATTTAGCTTGGTATAAATTCTTGTACGTGCAAGGATTGACGACTGCTGCGCGAAAGCTAATATATCAAGCCATTTGTGAAAAAAAAATTACGATAGAAGAACTGTTTATTATAAGTGAATTTGAATTTTACGAATTTTTTCCTGACTTTGGGAAAGGTGAATTTCAAGATTTAAAATACCAAAATTTTCAAGCAACACACACGAAAGAAATTCAAAAACGATTTGAATATTTATGGGAAGACACTTTTTTTATACCTCTCAATCATCCGTGTTATCCGCAGCGGATTAAGCAAAGATTAAAAGCCGATGCACCGCCTGCATTTTTTGGAAGAGGACATTTACCATTAGTCAATAATTTTAATATAGCGGTCTTAGGTTCTGATGAAGCAAGCCCAGAGGAAATAAAATTGACATGGCGACTCTGTACGCACTTCGTTCGCTGCGGATATAATGTATTATCAAACCACTCATGGGGCATTTCTGAGCATGCGCATAAATCTGCTTTAATTGCAGACGGAACAACAACATCAATACTCGCAGGTGGATTTTATGATTTTTGGGTAAGAAAAGGAATTCAAGTTCACGGCTACGAAATCAATTCCTTTTTCCTTTCTGCCGTTCTTCCCGAGGAAATTTCTTCGATAGAAAAATACGAGGAGCGTGCTAAATTATTAGCAGCGTGGTCAGAAGCTGTAGTCATTGTAAAATCCAATTTTTTTAAAGACCAGAAAACAGATGCACACGGCAACATTGCCGCGGCCCTTTTTGCCCTTGAAAATAAAATTCCCGTTTTTCTTCCTTCCAAAAAAATACTCAATCGCTCTTCTGGAAATTTGGAGATATCTCATGCTGGCGGAATTGATTTTAACCATCCAAAAGAAATCACCTCTTTTTTGCAACGTCAACATTAAACTGGCGTAATATTAGTATTAAATGTAATTTAATTTTAGAAAGCGGTTTTTATCTGAAATCTGCGGATGGATTCAACCGGCAAAACTCTACATTTGCCTACCGAATTATATTTTGCTTTTTATCTATATTATATCAAGCAAAAAAATTCCAAGAACAACATCACGAAAAGAGAGTTTCTTAAAATGGATTGTGGTTCACTTTCACATTTTAATAAACATTCATATTTTAAAAAAAATGAGAGTATTAAAATTCGGCGGCTCGTCGGTTGCCAAACCAGAGCGCATAGAAAGCATTATCGAAATCCTCAAGGACTATTATACGCGTGGCGAAAAATTCACTGTAGTTTTTTCTGCTTTTGGAGGAGTAACAGACAGTCTCATCGAAATGAGTAAGCGCGCTGAAAAAGGCGATGACTCTTACCTTGATGTTTTTCAAGAATTTACAGATAGACATCATGCTGCGGCAAAAGAGCTTTTGGATGAAAGCCAGCTCAAAGAGGTTTTGCCTATTTTGCAGAATAATCATGAAGTTCTGAAAAATCTTCTTTACGGAATTTTCTTAGTGCGCGAAGCTTCTTCTCGTACGATGGATTATGTTTTGAGTTTCGGAGAACGCAACTCATCATTCCTCATTTCTCATGCTTTGACTAAGCATGGTATTCAGTCTTCTTATCTTGATGCGCGCCGCATCATCAAGACTGACCGAAATTTTGGTGCAGCCATTGTCGACTTTGCGAAAACCAATAAAAAAATAAAAGAACACTATAATGCACATCCAGAGGTGCAAATCGTTACAGGATTTGTTGCGTCAGCCAAAGGTGGCTTGACGACGACTCTTGGTCGTGGAGGTTCGGATTATACGGCGGCTATTTTGGCTGCTGGTTTAGAGGCAACTCAAATTGAAATCTGGACAGATGTAGATGGTGTTTTGACAGCTGACCCACGTAAGGTGAAAAAGGCATTTACTATTCCACGTATGACATATGCGGAAGCGATGGAAATGTCTCATTTTGGAGCGAAGGTAATTTACCCACCGACATTGCAACCTGCCTTGAAAATGGGCATTCCGATTTATATCAAGAATACTTTCAATCCTACCTTCGAAGGAACTTACATTTCTAATAAGTCAGATAGAGAAGGTCATGCTGTTAAAGGAATTTCTTCGATTAGCCACGTGGCACTTTTGACTCTTGCTGGTAGTGGAATGTTTGGAGTGCCAGGTACGGCGGGTCGTTTGTTTGGAGCATTAGCTCAAGCTAATATTAATATTGTTTTAATTACACAAGGCTCTTCGGAACATGCGATTAGTTTTGCTATTCAACCGAGTCAGGCAGAAGAAGCAAAAAAACATGTAGAGAAAGCATTTGAGTATGAGCGGAGCATGGGTGTGGTAGATGATGTGAAGGTGGAAGAAAATCTTTCTGTTCTTGCTATCATTGGTGAGAATATGAGATATCGTCCAGGTATTTCGGGAAGACTATTTCAGGCGCTTGGAAAGAATGGCATCAACGCAGTGGCGATTGCTCAAGGTTCGTCAGAATTAAATATCTCTGTTGTTATTCCAAAGTCTGACGAGTCAAAAGCTTTGAATGCATTACACGAAGCATTTTTCCTTTCTGACACAAAGGCACTTCATATATATATGGTGGGCGTCGGACTTATTGGCGGAGAGTTAATTCAGCAGATAAAAGAGCAGGCAGATTTCCTTCGTGAAAAACGTGGATTAGAAATCAAAGTCGTCGGTATGGCGAATTCAAAGAAAATGCTTTTCAATGCAGATGGTATAGACTTGTCTGATTGGAAAAAAGATTTGATTTCTTCAGAGACAGCTTCTGACCTTCCAATCTTTATTGGACGAATGAAGGAGATGAATTTGGCGAATACAATTTTTGTAGATAACACTGCTGACCCAAAAGTCGCGAGTTACTATGAAAGTATTTTGGACAATAGCATTTCGATTTCTACTCCAAACAAAATCGCTACTTCTTCTGCATATTTACAATATCAGAGGTTGAAGACTATTGCGGCAAATCGTGGCGTTCAGTTTTTGTATGAAACAAATGTTGGTGCAGGGCTTCCTGTGATTTCAACTTTGACAGATTTGATAAATAGTGGTGACCAAATTCTGAAAATTGAAGGCGTCCTTTCTGGTTCACTTTCTTTTATTTTCAATTCATTTGATGGCACTCGCCCATTCAGTGATATTGTTTTGGAAGCAAAAGAAAAAGGATTTACAGAACCTGACCCACGTGTGGATTTGAATGGAATAGATGTACGTCGTAAGCTGATTATTTTGGCGCGTGAAACAGGTTTGCCATTAGAAGCAACTGGTGTTGAGATTGAAAATATTTTGCCACAATCTGTACAAGATGCAGAAACAGTTGATGACTTTTTTGTGGAGTTGAAAAAGGAGAATGCGTACTTTGAAAAGTTACGTGCAGATGCAGCAGAAAATGGAAAAGTCCTACGAATGATTGCGAAGCTAGATGGTGATAAAGCTACTATTGGTTTGCAAGCAGTTACCAATGATAATCCATTTGCAACATTAAGTGGAAGTGACAATATGATTGTCTTTACTACCGGACGTTACAAAGAAAGACCTTTAGTAGTGACAGGACCAGGAGCAGGAGCAGCGGTGACTGCCGCAGGTGTTTTTGCTGAAATTATTACGATTGGAAACTTACTTTCGTAAATAATTTACAAGTTGTTATTTTAATTTTATAAAACATTGATAATCAGGTAGTTACGATTAAATTATCCGTAACTGACTGATTGTCAGTAAGTTACAGTATGGATAGAACAGGTATAAAAGTATTTGCTCCTGCCTCAGTTGGTAATGCAGCAGTTGGATTTGACACACTTGGTTTTGCTTTAGAAAAGCCAGGTGACGAAATAATTGTTAGGTTTAGAGATAAACCAGGTTTAGAGATAACTAGAATAACAGGAGCAAAAGGTAAACTTCCTTATGATCCAGAGAAAAATACTGCAGGTGTTGCAGCATTAAGAACATTGGAGCATATTGGAGAAACTGGAAGAGGCATTGAGATGGAAATACATAAGAAAATGCCTTTTGGAAGTGGATTAGGTTCAAGTGCTGCGAGTGCTGTTGCTGGAGCAATGGCTATAAATGAGCTATTTCATAAGAGAGTAACGAAGCGTGAACTGTTACCATTTGCCATGCAAGGGGAACAAATTGCTTCTGGAGGTTATCATGCTGACAATGTTGCGCCGTCTATGTTGGGTGGAATGATTATGGTTTGTGATAATCCAACATTGGATGTACATCGGTTACCTTTGATTCATGGGTTATATGCTACAGTTATTTATCCTCATGTTGAAATATTAACAAAAGATGCTCGCAGCATACTTAGTGATACAATTCCATTAAAAAAACACATTGAACAGTCTGCAAATCTTGCTGGTTGGCTGATTGGAATGTTCCGTGGAGATGTTGATTTGTTGCAAAAATACTTGAAAGATGTAATTATAGAGCCGCAACGGGCACAGTTAATACCACATTTTTATGAAGCAAAAGAAGCAGCAATGAATGTTGGAGCTATGGGCTGTAGTATATCAGGAGCAGGACCTTCTATTTTTGCGCTATCAAAAAATAGCTTAATAGCTGAAGATGTAGGCGAAGCCTTCAAGAGAGTATATACTAATGCTAAAATAGAGCATACTGTTTACGTCTCTCCTATCAACCACGAAGGCGCAATACTCTGCTAAAACAAAAGACTACGGAGTAGTCGAACATGAATAACTACGAATGAAATCCGTAGTGGAGAAAAGAAAATCATCATGATACTATACTCAACAAATAATAAAGAGAATACTGCTGACCTAAAGAAAGCAGTAATGAAGGGCTTGCCAGAGGACAATGGGCTATATATGCCTTCTGAAATCCCTCAATTGCCTAAGGAATTTATTGAAAATTTGAGCGATTATTCCTTTCAAGAAATAGCTTTTACTGTTTCAAAGACTCTTTTGCAAGGTGCAATACCTGAATTAGAGCTTAAGAAAATCATTGAAAACTCTATTACTTTTCCTGCTCCAGTTGTTAATTTGAATGAAGATATGTCTGTCTTGGAATTATTCCATGGACCTTCATTAGCATTCAAAGACTTTTGCGCGCGCTTTATGGCTCAATTAATGAGTTATTTTAATAGAGATGAGGACAAAGAATTGGTGATTCTAGTAGCTACTTCAGGTGATACAGGTGGTGCAGTTGCTGCTGGTTTTCATAAAACGCCCGGAATTAAAGTAGTTATTCTTTATCCTTCTGGCAAAGTAAGCCACCTTCAAGAGAAGCAATTAACTACTTTAGGACATAATATTACGGCTTTAGAAGTAGACGGAACCTTTGATGATTGCCAAGCATTGGTAAAAAAAGCCTTCTTAGATGAGGAATTGAATAAGGATATACGTCTTAGCTCGGCTAATTCTATTAACATTGCTCGTCTAATTCCCCAATCTTTTTACTACTTTGAAGCTTATAAGCAGCTTAAAACGAATAAAAAAGTAGCCTTTTGTATTCCTTCTGGCAACTTTGGGAACCTTACTGCTGGACTATTAGCTAAGAATATGGGGCTTCCTGTTCATAGTTTTATCGCGGCAACTAATGATAATAGTGTAGTTCCTGATTATCTAAGTACTGGAAAATATAAGCCAAGACCAAGTGTTCCTACGTTAAGTAATGCTATGGATGTAGGTAATCCTTCTAACTTTGCACGGATGAATGACCTCTATTGTTCCACGTGGGACATTATGAAAGAGGACGTAAAAGGCTATTCTTATACTGATAAAGCTACTGAAATTGGTGTTTTAGAGGTGAAAAATAGCTTTGACTACGTTATTGACCCACACGGAGCGGTAGGATATTTAGCACTAAAGGACTATCAAAAGACTAATAAAGACGTACATGGAGTCATATTAGAGACTGCACATCCATCTAAATTTCTTCCTGATGTAGAACGAATATTAGATATGAAGGTTGATGTACCTGAGCGTTTAGCTATCCTCGCTGATAAAAAGAAGGAGTCAATACCTACTAGTATAGAGTTTAATCCTTTTAAAAACTGGCTCTTAAAGAACTTCTAATTAACTAAGCTGTCCCTCGGGACGGCTTTTTTAATGTCCCACGTGGAACAATGGGATAAATATCTGATGAACGACACCCTATATATAACTTGATTAAGTATCTTTGAAGAACTTAATATGGGGTTACATTAGACCTTATTAAAGAACAATAATTTATTTCTATAACTAATTTTAATATAAATGAGGCATTTTTTACCTGCCCTATTGCTGCTATTAAGCTGCACTACGGGCTATTCCCAAGAAGAAAACACTAATCAAA
>CALDUB010000436.1 GCA_937923465.1 uncultured Saprospiraceae bacterium | reverse complement strand
GTTCCTTAGCATTATAGAAAACTAGTCAAAAATTTTCTAATAATAACACTCTAGTACATCAACTTCAACTTCAAATTCTCCTCCACTACTATCTTTCCAGAGTTAACAATCTTATTATCAGAATGCGTGTTATTTTTAGCTCCCCACAATAAAGCAACTAATTTCACACGATTGTTTTTAAAAGTATTATTAGAGATATCCACATTGATAATACCGCGTGTATTTAGCAAAATGCCATTTTTCTCCTGTGCACCACAGTTGGTAAATGAGCTATTTGTGACTTTTAAATTGCCACCGATAGTAGACTCGTCATAACCGCCACGGTAATAGTCAATGACATTGCTTTTTATGTTTTCAAATTGGCAATTGCCAATAGTCAAAAACTCCACATTGTAATCTCCTTTGTCGTTTGTTTCTTCTGAAAGCTCCAGTCCGTTTGCGCAATTTTTTAAAGAAGATTTAGCAAAAGTGATTTCGTTAGCCATGCTTTCTTTGTAAGCTTTCAAGACATAATTGAAATTACTGATTTCACATTCTGTAACAGCTAAATTGTAAAGACTTGACATCTTTCCTTTTTCCAAACTAGCAAAGGCGTATTGCGTATCTTTTCCCATTAAGATTACGTGATTCAAAGATAATTCCCCTCTTGGGTTCATCTCAAATGCAGGTGTATTAGCCGCTCCCGAATAAACGATTTTTGCCTTATTATTAGCATCAGCTGATTGGATAGTAATCTTTTTATTGATAACTAATGAGTTGTTTAACTCGTAAGTTCCTGCTGCTAATGCGATAATGTCACCACTATTAGCTGCTGCCAATTTTGTTGACAAATCTGCTGCATTAGCAACGGCATGAGTTACGGCAGCAACCTCTGGTTTTTCGTTAGAAAACCAACTTGGTCCGTATTTTTTCTTATCCAAAATCATCGGGTCTGTTGCCATAGAACCCGCAACTGCGCCAATTGAATTTTTCTCTTTACGCATATTGCCAAAAAGGTCTTTTTCAATAGTATCAAAGTCAAATCCATTATAAACTTCAACTTCTGGCATTTTACTCGGAACATAGATACTTTCAGCCACCTGAGCTATTTCGAACTGAGCAGATTGTAAACCTTCGATATTATCTTTGTTTGCATTATTAGTTAGATTACTTTTAAAAGTAACGCCGTCAATCTCATCATGTGCAACGACTGAGCGTGTATCTCCTTTTTCGTTATAGATAACATTATTGGCAACCAAAGTCCTGATTGGGCGTGCTGACCTAATCTCAGAAAGCGGAAGTACATCTTTTTGACTGATATTGGTACCCACTCCAAAGTGCCAAGGTTCGACACAATTGACATAAGTATTGTGTGCTACAACTACGTCTGTTACTTGATTGTAGCGATTGAGAGGAGACTTAGGAATACCATTCATGATAGCCAGAGGGCTTCTAAAGTTTTGTCCTTTTAGATTATAAAAGTAGTTATTTACCACCCAGTGACCTGTATTAATCAATCGCACGCCACCGACATTTTCGTTGCCGTCACCGATGAAATAATTGCCGTCAATTCTACAGTAATTACCATGTCGCGTCACTAATGAGCCTTCACTTTTGTAGAAAACATTGTTTTCGAAAACATTGAAATTGGTCTTACTAGAAATGACTTCAACTTCACCATTACATCTTTCAAAAAGGTTGTTTGCCACAGTCGTATAAGAAGGGGACATGGAAGTGTAGCTGTCTCCGAGTTGGATAGTCTCAGCTTTTGCGCCACCTTTACGCGGTCTTGGTCCGAAGTAATTATTGGTGATTTTATGATAGTTGTTAATGCTTTGGTTGCCTTTGATGTCAACTCTTGCGGTAGGTCCTTGATTTGATTTACCAGCGAGGTAGCAATGGTCTAAAGAATTGTGTCTACCGTAAAATTCTACCCAAAGGTCACCTTTATCGCGGTGCGGTTGATTGTAATTTTCAATGACACAATTGGTCACATTGCAGTGTCTTGCCAAAGAATCCTTATTGATTCTATACGAAATCACGGAGCGGCTAGGCGTATATCCATTTTGAAAATAGAGACCATCTACGTTTAGATATTCACCCGCTAACTTTAGACAAGATTGACCTTCGATGAATACTTGTCCAGGTGTTTCTGCGCGGAGCGAAATTGGTTTTGCTTCTGTTCCTTGCCCTGTAAAATTAATCTGAACATCTTTCCAAACACCATTCGAAAGTATTATGTTATCACCAGCGACTGCGTTGGCAATAGCGTTTTCTAACTCGGCGGCATTACTTACCTTTTTACCCGAAATGTTGACTGTGGACGTATTATTCTGACAGGCAGTCAGAAAAAGCACTAAACTGATGATTAGTAGGTTTTTAAACATTTGTTTTTCTTTAAAGCAATAAAAATATTAAAATCTGTTCTGTTTCTATATTAGTAGATGCATTGACCGTTGGTATAAAAACTGTGACCAAAGATAGAAAAAGAATTATATTTAACCGCAGTCGTTTTTTGATAGAAATACTTTGAGTCTTTTATTTGTTGGTTTTGTCGTATTAAAAAGCCGATTAAAACAGTAAAGTTATTTTAATCGGCTTGGTATTTTACTACGTATAAATTATTTAGTGAGCAGTAGTCGCATTCGCAACAACAGGAAGTTTTAAAGTCATATTCGCTCCCAATTTGAAATCATCAAGATGCCCCGCAATTTCACCGTTCTTTAGCTTCATATGAATGTGCATGTTGGTGGTGTGATGCGTGAAAATCGCATGATGTGAGTCGGAGTAAAATCCTAATAATTCTACTTCCTTATTTTTAATTGTCCCATTCAAACCTGATGAAATGTGTTTGTCATGAGAGTGTTCTGTATCGCCGTCTTTCCAGTCAATGACATGCCAAGTCAATTCATCTGCCATTCCTTCTATTAAAAATGGAAAAGCTTGATTGGTGTCAATATTGTTTTCATTGGCTGCCTTCTCAAGATAGTTTTCTAACTCTTTTTTGGTACGAACATCCTTTGGTATGGTCAGTGTGACCCAATCGTCAACCGTTGCATAGACGAAAAGCGTCGCCTTTTTTGAATAGCTACTATCGAATTTTATTTCTCCATTTTCAACATATGAATTGTACGCCTCTCCATTGAATATCTGGATTTCTCCTTTCAAATTCTCAATGGCACCCAGTGCATAAATATTTTCGATATTTTCGAATTCTGACAAAGCGACCTTTGCTGACAAATCCCCTTTGTGCATTATGTTTTTCAATGCACCTTTGTATTCTACTGAAAAAGATTGCTCTTTTTTTGGAGCATCGCCGCAGGAGAAAAAAATCACGAATAAGATTGTGAGTGTAACTAACTTAATCTTTGAGTTTAACATTTTTTGCTTGTTTGAGCATCAGATAAAACGACCAATATTTTATCTGATGCTCTTTTATTTTAACTGTTCTTCATCTACTTCGCCACAATCGTCTCTTTCAAATAAGCGAAAGCATCTGCCACATTTGCAAAGATATGCTCTTCTTGCACTAAATCAGGCACAATATCAATTGACCGCAATTTATCCAGCGGTTGTTCTTGTGGATTGACCAGTAAAACCTGTACGCCTTGTTGTTCCAAATCAAAGACGATATCTTCTAAAGTGTAAAGACCTGATTGGTCAATTAGCGGCACTTGGTCCATACGGATGATGAGCGCTTTTATCTTTTTATCTATGCCCGCCACCTGATTTTTGAGATGCGTCGTAAAACCAAAAAATAAAGGTCCTGTTAAGTGCTTGATTAAGATTTTATCTTTGTATTCCTCATAAAAAGGCAGTTCATCTTGCCACGGCTTTTCATCCTTTAAGTCTGCGACTGTTTCTGTGGTAATCCCTTTTTCTCCAATATCACTCGCTTTTTTCATGAATAAAATACACGCTAATGCGACACCAAGTCCAACAGCTTGAATCAAACTGCCAAAAGTAGTAATCAACAAAACTAAAATAAGTACAACCGCATCTGCTTTTGGTACACGCAATAAGTGTTTTAAACCTTTCGTATCAATTATTTTAAAGCCAATAGGTATCAGCAAACCCGCTAAAACAGATAGCGGAATATAAGCTGCCAAAGAACCCAATCCGAGCAGAACTGCTAATAAAACCAAGCCATGAATGACACCCGAAATCCGTGTTTTTCCTCCCGCATTGATATTAACGACAGTCCCTTTTGTCGCGCCAGCACCTGGTATACCTCCAAACATTGCTGCTAACATATTTCCTATTCCTTGACCAATTAATTCGCGATTACTATTATGCCTAGTCTTCGTCATGTTGTCTGCTATCACGGAAGTCAACAAGGAGTCAATACTCCCTAAGACGGCAAGCACAGCGGCATATTCTATTATCAAACTATAAGACTCAGGAGGAATATTGCTAAACATTTTACCAAATTGCAAACTAGGTATTCCCGATGGAATATCGCCAATAATCGGTACATCCCAGCCCAAAAAATAACCTGTAAGCGCCGCAATAACTAAGGCAGCCAAGGCACTTGGAATGGCTTTGGTAATTAAAGGAAATAGATAATAAACCAAGACTGTCAGGACGCCTAATGCAAGCGCATGGATATTCATCTCAGTGAAAAGCCGTGGTAAATCTTGCAAGACTGTAAAGGTCGATTTGGCGGAGGTCAGTCCAACGAAGGGAAACAATTGAAGGATGACAATAATTAATCCCACGCCACTCATAAAGCCAGACACGACAGGGTAGGGGAAATATTTGACATAGCCTGCAATATTTATCAAACCAAAAACAATCTGCAAAACGCCACCCAACAAGAAACTTAAAAGTATGATGCCCATTGCTGCTTCTAGGCTTCCCGTTATTTGAATGGCAGCAGTGACTAAGGCTGCCGAGACAACCGTCATCGGTCCCGTAGGTCCACTGGCTTGTGTAGGCGTTCCACCGAATATAGCGGCAAATATCCCGACCATGATGGCGCCGTAAAGACCTGCCGTGGCACCCATTCCCGACTGTACGCCAAAGGCAAGTGCTAATGGTAATGCGACGACTCCAGCGACTAAACCGCCTGTGAAATCACCTTTTAAATTGCTTAAATCTAGTATTTTTGATGACATGAATATATTTTTTGTTTGATAGATTTGGTTTTCTAGACAGTAGCTCTTTCTAGTTTGTCGTTTATTGTTTTTCCGAGTCCGACATCTGGAAATTTCTCTGCGATAATGAGGTCTAAATTAAGTTTGTCCAGTTGATGCATCGCTGCATATAGCTTTTTTGCAGCTTCTGTTAAGTCTCCCGATTTTGACAGAATTTCTTGATGAGTAACAGCACTATTCTTTATTTCATTTTGAAAAAGTAGTAAGCCTATTTTCTTATTTGGATGAACAGAAATTAGCTTTTCGACATCATCGGTTAGATAGCTTTTTGTCGCTGGTGCATAATGACGCGACAGCATTCCTGGGGCACTTGGCGCGGTATCATCGTGTGTTTTTGAGCGTACTTTACCAATTTTTCTTTCTATATCCTCAATGGACAAAGAACCTAATCTATAGACTATGGGCTGATTATTTTCAAAGCCTATTATTGTCGACTCAAGACCTTTTTCGCATTCTCCACCCTCTAAGATGACATCTAAGTCGTCGGCAAAATAACCATAAACATGTGAGGCTGTAGTCGGACTGATAGAGCCAAAAGGATTTGCACTGGGAGCCGCCAAAGGAAACTCAAGTTGCTCCAAAAGACTCAAACTCACAGGGTGATTGGGCACTCTAATGGCGACGGTATCTTTTCCTGCGGTAACTAAATCTGGAATAGAAGATTGCTTTTTAAGAACTAAAGTAAGCGGGCCTGGCCAAAATTCATTTGCCAATGTCTGAGCAACATCTGGAATGTCACGCGCAACATTATCTAAAAAATCGGCGGATTTGATATGAACAATCAATGGATTATAAAAAGGTCTTTCCTTTAGGGCGAATATTTTTTCTACAGCCTTTTCACTGTACGCATTTGCAGCCAATCCATACACCGTCTCGGTAGGTATCGCAATGATTTCATTGTTGTCTAATGCTCTTTTCGCTAAATTTATATCTCTTGTTATCATAATCAGTCTGCGCTGAACGCTGCTAATTTTTTTGTTGAAATTCCGTTTTTTAGAAATACAAAAAACAAGGATAATGGTTCAGATTATTGAGGTGTTTTATTAATTTGGTATAATTTTCTTACTCATCCAAAATATCATCTCTACCCGTTTTTTTAGGAAAAAATAAGTCCCAAGCTTTAACTGCCCAAACGATTAATGATAGGAAACTAAACACAATGGAACCTACAAAAAGCAAAATCATGTTACCCGTTTCTGGCGATACACTCCCCGTTTTGTAATGATACAATGCGGAGGCAATAGCACCTAAGAGTATGCCTATTATGAGTCTGACCCAAAGCTTTTTTAGTACTTTCATTTTAAGTTTATTTTTTTAACAGAATGCTCAATTCTTCCTTCGAAAAATCAAGATGTAAAGAAAATTCCTTCTTGATAACTTCCAACCAATCCAGACCAAGTTCAACACGTATTTTATCCACAACTTTTATCCCTTTTCGAATAGATATTTTATTATTAAACAATCCTAGACGTCCGTCAGAAGTATTTTTCCCGATGCATCTATGAGTATAAAAGATTGAATTAGGATGCGTGGACATGTAATAATTGGAGATGTGGATGTCTTCCTCGCTAATCTCTACATTTTCGAAACTGTACTGATTTGTCCAGCCCTTTTCCATTTTTCTTTGTATCATAAATTGCTGGTCGGCAATTTGAATAACCCTCACCATTCCAACATTATCTTCTATCGGAGCAGGGTCATTAATATCCAAAGGAACCCGCGTCATAAAACCACCAAAACCGACATCTGTGATATAGGTTTTCCCTTCCAATTCAACTAGATGCGCTAAGTGATTTCTTGGTGGCGTCTTCAATGGATTACTCAACCAAACTCTACCTAAGACTGGTTTAGGCGCAAAACCGAGTGATTTTAAAAAGGCTGCATACAATGTATTGAGTTCAAAGCAATAGCCGCCGCGCTTCTTAATAATGACTTTTTCAAAGAGATGTGGCAGGTCTAAGACAATCTTTCGACCGACCACTATATCTAGATTTTCAAATGGAATATGCTCCATATGATGTTCCTGTAGCTGCGCTAGTCCCGCCAAAGTCGGATGACAATCTGAGAGTTTTATTCTGTCTAGATATTGAGCGACTTCTAGGTGCGTCATTTAGATTTCCTTCTTTTTCGTTAATGCAGTTATGGTTGATTGGTGAAATTACGGATAATATTTAAGTAAGGTTCGCTAATTTCTCCAGAAATTACGCGGATT
>CALDUB010000435.1 GCA_937923465.1 uncultured Saprospiraceae bacterium | reverse complement strand
GACATTTTGACAGGATGTTTTTCCGCTATTTTCCTCTTAAAAATAGTTCCGTGATGCAGACCATGCAACGATTTTTAAGAGAAAACTATCAAAAAAATCTCTCTGTCAAATTTATCCACATAAATAGTGTCATGTACTTAGACTTGCTTACAAACAAGTACTTTTAGTACACTGTAAACTAAATATTAGCATTTTAGAGTAATGTAGTTGGACATACATATTCTGAAAGCTTAATACTGTCATTCTCTTTTATTGCTTTGAATCCTCCCAGGACATTGACTAAATTTCTATAGCCACGTGACTGAAGAATAGATATGAAAATCAAAGAACGATATCCTGAATTACAGCCTACGTACAACTTTTTGTCTTTAGCAATCTTAGCCATACTATCATTGATATAATCCAATGGAGCGTTAATGGAGTCAATAACATGCTCACTATCAAACTCGCTTGCTTTTCGAACATCGACGTAATTGCTCTTATTGATTAATTTTTCTAATTGACCTACATCAATAGACTCGATAATGTCGATTTCTCGTCCTTCTTTTTTCCAGGCTTCTACCCCTCCCTGTAAATATCCAATCGCATTGTCATATCCAACCCTTGCCAAGCGCGTTACTACTTCTTCCTCTTTTCCCTTATCTGCGATGAATAAAATTTCTTGTTTCAAATCAGCAATCATAGCGCCCACCCAACTTGCAAAACTTCCATCTAATCCGATAAAAATAGAATTTGGAACAAAGCCTTTTATAAAGTCATTTTTACTTCGAGTGTCAAGAATAACGACATCTTTTTCATTAGCTACCGTTTCAAACACTTTTGGACTCAAAGCTTTTACTCCTTTTTCCAAAACATTATCTAGGCTCTCATATCCTTGGATATTCATTAATACGTTTTGCGGGAAATAACCTGGAGGAGGTGTCAAACCTGTAAGAACTTCTTTGATAAATTCCTCTTTTGTCATGTCAGGTCTAAGTGCGTAGTTGGTCCTTTTTTGATTACCTAAAGTATCCGTAGTCTCACTACTCATATTTTTACCACAAGCACTACCTGCTCCATGATTTGGGTAGACAATAAGATCGTCACTGAGGGGCATAATTTTATTGCGAAGAGAATCAAAAAGGTGTCCAGCTAATTTTTCTTCTGTCAAATCGGCAATTACTTTTTGAGCCAAGTCTGGTCTACCTACATCACCAATAAACAAGGTGTCTCCTGTAATTATTCCATGCTCTTTACCTTCTTCGTCAATGATTAGCAAGCACATACTTTCCATTGTGTGCCCTGGCGTATGAAGTAGTCGAAGGGTAACATCGCCTACTTTAAATTCTTGTCCATCTACTACAGGTAGTTTTTCAAACCCAGTTTCCATTGCTGTCGGGCCAAAAACGATTTTAGCGCCCGTTTTTTTAGCCATATCAATATGACCTGAAATGAAGTCAGCATGAAAATGCGTTATAAAAACATACTCTATTTTAGCATTATCTTTTTTTGCCCGGTCAATATAAGGTTGTACTTCTCGCAAAGGGTCAACGATTGCTGCTACGCCATTGCTCTCAATATAGTAAGCTGCCTCTGCCAAACATCCGGTATAAATTTGTTCTACTGTCATCTTGTACCTTTTTTAGTTAAACATTTGATTAAAATTATGATACAAAAGTATAGCTAACAGAGAATGAGATTTGTGAATTACATCACACAAGTTGATGACTTTTATCATCGCGATGTTCTTTAAATGATATTGTAAAAAACACGAAATAAACAGGTAAGGGATTTGGCAACAAATAAATCATGCTTTGTGATTTACATCACTATTAGGTATTTTTCTTACTCTTAATTTTGCATTATAAGAAGCTATTTGAGTTTAAGTATTTTATATACGAGAGAATATTTTTCGTTTATTTTGGCTTTTAAAACCGCCAATACCCTACGGTCTTTAAGGATTTTAAAAGTGAGAATAGGCGGAAAATTGTTTTTATATATAGAATTAGTTAAATTCAAACAGCTTCTAAGAAGGTTAAAAGTGTCAGATTTGGTTTTAGCCTTTAATTAGAAATCACAAAATCATCCTACAAAATAAAAGTAATGGAACAACAAACATATTCAATGCCGCGCATCGGCGATATCGCTCCCGATTTTACGGCAAAAACAACACACGGAGAATTAAAATTCTCTGAATACATCAAAGGAGATTGGGCTATCATGTTCTCTCACCCTGCTGACTTTACTCCTGTCTGTACAACTGAGATGTCCGGTTTTGCAGTTGACAAAGATTGGTTTGCTCAAAAAAATACTAAGCTAATAGGTTTAAGTATTGACAGCGTACACTCACACTTGGCATGGGTCAATAATGTCAGAGTAAATACTGGCGTGTATATGGACTTCCCTATCATTGCGGATTTAGACATGAACGTCGCTCACCTATATGGAATGCTGCACCCCGGCGCAAGTTCTACTGCAGCAGTAAGAGCCGTTTTCATTATTGACCCTGATATGAAAGTCAGATTAATAATGTATTACCCTCTCAATGTAGGGAGAAATATGGACGTGATAAAACGGTCTTTGGTAGCGTTACAAACTGCAGACGCTAATAAATGTGCCATGCCGTTAAACTGGAAAGAGGGAGATAAAGTTATCGTACCTCCACCCGCAAATTTACAAGAAATGGAAGAACGAATTGCGGATGTCTCTTTAGAAAAGATTGATTTTTATCTTGCTAAAAGGGAGCTCTAAAGTTTTTAAGTTTATCGTTTTGTTTAATGGAGATGCCTGCGCTTTTGCGGGTGTCTTCTTTTTCTTATTTATATCTGTTATAAGTAGTCTGTTAAACTCAATACAAACACAGAAATAAGATGTTTTTATAAAAACGACTAAGGACATTAAAAAATAAAAAACATGGATGAATTAATTGCAGCACGTTTACAAATGGCCTTCTCACTCGGTTGGCATATTATTTTTGCTTGATTGGTATGGCAATGCCTTTTTTATGGCTGCCGCAGAATGGAAATGGCTTAAGACCAAAGACCCTGTTTATATGGATTTGGCAAAAGCCTGGTCAAAAGGTGTAGCTATTTTTTTTGCTGTTGACAAATCCCGTGGAATGTGATTGAGAAAAAAATAGATTCCTAAGCAAAATAATCAATAATAAAAGAATGAATATTTCCCATGAATGGACAAAAATAAGTATCGCAATTAGCGACTTAGTTTACCAAGCAAAATATCAACATAACTGTGTTTTTTATCAAGATAGATTGTTACAATACATTCGTATTGCTGATACAAACACACTTATTGATGCTCAAAAAAGATTAAAAAATAAGCGTAATCCTGAAGTAAAACGAATAGTTTACGCATTACTAGGACTTAATCAGAGTAGAAGAGTTCATGTCATTCGAAAAGCTATTTTAGACCTATCCCCTGCTTTTCCAAAAGAGGTCGCGGATTTAGAAAATAAGTTAGAATGTTTACTTTCTACGAAAAATAAACACCGCCAACAAATAGTTAAGCTATACAAATATCTTAAAAGAATAGATGGAGCCATTAATGATGGACGTTATGATTTAGTTCTGAGATTAGCAAATAGATGTTTGAAGGAGTATTACTCCTATTTTTTAAATTTAAAATTTCCCAGTTGTGAAGAACTCAAAAAGGGAGAAACCAATATAATGTCTATCAAAATAGTTCATTATATAATTAGGTATTTGGAACAAAAAGGGATTCCTTACTCTACAAGCAAAGTAATAACAATTACGCTGTTTAGTAATATGCTTTCGACTGCCAATCAATCCGTTCCTTCAGTTAAAGCACCTGTCACTATTGATAAAGCTATCGCTGTCTATACTCGTGAAAACCTAAATCTAATCATACGATTCATTAATAGGTTCATTTAAAATATATTGAGTTAAGTGCGTAACACTATTTACACACATAAATAATGTCTCGCACTTACTGAGTAGTAAGTCAAGTTAATTATGATAAGTTCGCGTGAGAGAATCTTTTGTCTGTTGTTTATTAAAAATTCTTGTATAGCCTATGCTACGGAATAATTTACAAAATAAAGGCGCTTAAATCTCTCTCAAGCTCATTCATAAAGTCTAATAAAAAAATATTCAATTTCCCTTTTTTATCAATTTTAGAGCTAAGATTTCGGCATCATCTAATTGTCCTTGATACTTTTTTCTTTCCTTGTTTGTCACTGTGTCCAGCGAGGGCATTTTCTCATTTTTGACCAAATATAAGATTTTGGGATGGATATAATACTCTCGGCAAACAGCCATAGTATTTCCCAGTTTTTTGCTAACTAACTTTACTAAAGTTGGTTCTAATTTTTTGCGTGTATTTGTATCTGCTATCATTTTTGCTTCTAGAAAAAGTTCGACACCCAAAGAAGTTGCCACCCAGGTACGGAAGTCTTTACCTGATAACTCTTCTTGTGTTATTTCGCGTAGATAGTTGTTAATATCTGAACTATCTATACTATGAAACTTTCCATCTTGTTGATATCTAAAAAGCTCATAACCAGGAAGTTCAGAACATTGTTTGATTAGCTTAACAAGGCGTTTATCTTCAATATCAACGTGACGTTTTTTACTACTTTTACCAAGGTAGTCGAAAGTCAAATGCTCCCCGTCCAAGTCTAAATGACGACGACGCAAAGTGGTCAATCCATAAGTTTGATTACGGTCTGTATAATACTGATTACCGATGCGCACGGCTGTCTCGTCTAACACTTTTACTGCCAGTGCCAATACCTTTTGCTTTGTCCATTTTTTTTGTTGGAGATGCGCATCGGTTGTTTGTCGAATAACAGGCAAACATTCTGCAAAAGTTTGCATTTTTCGAAATTTACTCCATTGTCGCCACTCAGTATACTTCTCGTGATAAATATATTGTTTACGGCGTTTGAGGTCACGCCCTGTAGCTTGTAAATAACCCTCTTCGACTGGACATATCCAGACATTTTCCCACATCGGCGGAATGACCAATTGATTAAAACGCTCAATCATTTTTGCTTCCGAAATCGGACTGCCCGTTATATCTACATAGGTAAATCCGTCTTTTGCACGATTACGTGTAAAGCCTGGTTTATCATCCTTGACAAAGATAAGTTTTGGTGGTTTGAATGACATTTGTTTTAGCTTTTATAAATAATAATTCGTTGATTTGATAGAGATTATTCTATAAAATGAAAACTATACATATGTGTCATCTGCGTTTGAACGCACTTCTGTCATTAAAAAATCATCAATTTCAATGTCATCCTTGGTATGCAAGACGGATACATCACCAGTAGATTCTAATACAACTGCTTTTACTTGAGACATTTGAATTATGTTAGCTTCTCTTAATTTTCCACGTAAATCACTGTCACTAATTCTCGCGGCTTTCATATTATCCCACAAAATTTCTTCACCGTCCATTAGTAGTAAAGGCTTGTTAGAAATGGTTTCCTCGAAATTTTCTGATTTATTTCTAAAGTAAGAAATTATAGTCTGTAAAGAAATTAGACAAAAAGTAGCCAAAGCTCCTTTCATGACCGAAGTAGACCCAATAACCGTCGCTCCCAATATGGAACCAACGGCAATGGTAACCGAAAAATCAACGCCTGACATTTTAGCAAAGCTGCGTAAACCGTAAAGTCTAATCGTCAAAATAGTAGATAAAATAATAAGTATCGTTGCTGTCGGGATTTTGTAAAAAGCGGATAAATCTGAAAATAACCAGTCCATAATTTTAATTTTTGGTTCTCTGACAAATCCAGTGAAATGTAATTGAGCAAAAATAAGAGACTCAAATTTCGCTTGAGTTTTGAACTCTTATTTTGTCTCTATCACTGCTTGTCCCGCAACGCGGGGGGATTTGTTAAGGAACGTAATTTTTTATTCAAGTTTGTAATAATTTAAACGACAGAAGTACTTTCTAACCAAGCTACATGATGCTTTGCCGCTTCTGTTGCCCAGTTTTGAGGACGTGAACCAAAACACTCTAAAATAGCGTCCACTCCTATAACTGTGCCTTTTGCCAATCTTCCGAGTAAAGCAATTGGAGGCTTGATATCTACATTTCGAGAGATGACATAAGCGTTTTCATCGGTTAGAATACCTAGCTTATCATGTACAGATTCTATATAATCATCAGTTAGCATATTCTTTACGATAGACGAACTGACAGCCTCAATCTTAGGGGGATTCAAAACTGAATCAATCATCATGTTAACAGTCATTGACTTGCCGTTAACTTGAAAACACCAACCGTCATCTGTCAATCTAAACTCTGGGTTATTTGCCATTTCTAGTATCATAATACCTGCTTTAACTAAAGCTATCATCTGCTGAATACTTTCTACGGGTGGACCATAAGAGTATCTTTTGGTTCCTTCGTCTAGTGCAATTATTTCTGCAAATACTTCCTCCGAACATTCATTATAAGAGAGTTGCTCATAAATGGAAGGTTGACAATGCCTCCAGACCTGACCTATACAATAGTCTAAACTGACAGTCTCTTCTCCTATTGCCATTCCCACAAAATCTTGCATTGTTTTTAGGGTAGATTGTGTCGTAGGGATTATTGTTAGATGCTTCTGCTTCTGATTTCTCATCCAAGTTTTGATAGTTCGTTCTATTTCTTGAAAGAACATTTTTCCTTTTAGTTGAGACTTAGGAAGTCCTAAGTAAACCTCAGCGGCAATCGGTGCAAATGCATTTATCAAAAAGCGAGGACTAACAGCCTTTCTTTGAGTAGAGCGATTTCCAATCTTATTTTCAAAGTCAGATATTTGCTCAGCATTCGGCTTAAACCATTCGTCTATCTCAGCATTTAAAGGTTTGGGCGCAGGTGGTAATCCGTCAAGAGAAAAAGGGATAAGCATCCCTTCTATGTCGTAAGATGTGAGGTATTTGCACGATTTAGTTTTTTCGTTGGTCGTAGTAAATTTTCCAAACCTGTCTGCGATACCTCTTGCTACATCTATCATAGCCAAGCCAAATCCACGAATACCAATACGACTTTTGGATGTAAGACTTTCAGAGTTTAAGTAGGCAGCAACAGGATATGGTGATTTGAAAAGACTAATATTTCTCTTATTCGCAGCAAATTTATCCCATTCAAAAATTTGCTTTGATGTTTCGGTTGGTTGATGTCCAATTGTCAACAAAATTTCATCTATATTTTCATAAATGTTTGTGGCAGTTTTTAATATGATTTTATTTTGGTCGTTAACCCTTACCTCCTGTACTCTTTCTTTTATCAAAGAAACTATCTGCTCAGATAAAAGTGGGCTAACAAGTGATTGAAATCGTTGCTCTAAGTATTCTCCAACCTTTGCGCGTGGCGGATAAGTATCAGCTTCGTCCTTTGTTAAATTATTGAAGTCTTTGTTTCTCCATTCATGATAAGAAGGAAAACTAGGAATAGTAGTGTCCGAAAATATAATTTCTGCACGTTTATCTAAATGTAAAATTCGTTCATTGATATTTATCCAGTTCGTTTTGCTTTGTTTTATATCATAGACTTTACCATTTCCAAAATTGCCACTTTCTTCAAATAACATCACATGAATTTGAGACAAACCATCTGTCTTAGCTAATTCCACTACAAGATTTTCAAAGGCATATCCTCCTCTTGGTCCTACCCCGATAATCGCTAATTTTCTTTTATTCTTCATTATTGTTTTTTCATAAATTCTAATGATAAAACTCAATCAATATCAGAATGTTCGACTTTACGAATAACCCACTTAGCAGTAAGTCAAATCAATTAAGCAAGTGACATCATTTAATTACAGAACTTTTTTTTGCCTATTGCATCTTTTCTTCCTCTGTCAATAACCAAGACGCGGGGACTTGGGCTAAATTTAGATTATCAAAGCTATATCCGAATATCATCTAACAATCATCACCATGTTCTATTGACAAAAGTCACCCCCTAAATTCTCAAGACTCCCGACCTTGCAGCCATAAAAAAAAATACTGCAAAATGAATACAGTTCTCACCGAAAAATATAATGTTCCTGCGCCACGCTATACCAGTTATCCTACGGTACCTTTTTGGCAGCGCAACGCGCCGACATCACAAGCATGGTTTGATACGGTCAGTGATAAATTTGAAACTAATCAAGAAATCAGCCTTTATATTCACTTACCCTTTTGTGAAAAGCTATGTACTTACTGTGGTTGTAATAAGCGTATCACTAAAAATCATGGCGTCGAGGAAAGATACATAGATACGCTATTGAGTGAATGGAAGATGTATACTGACTTATTGCCATCTGCGCCAATCATTAAAGAATTGCACTTTGGTGGCGGTACACCGACTTTCTTTTCGCCCTTGAATTTAATTCGATTGCTGAGCGGAATTTTCAAAACAGCCCGCCGTCCAGCTGAACACAGTTACAGTTTTGAGGCACATCCTAACAATACAACGGAGGAACACTTACTCGCTTTGCGTGAATTTGGCTTTGACAGGATTAGTATTGGTATTCAGGATTTTTCGCTAGAAATCATGAAGGTCATCAATCGTCAACAAAGTGAGGAGGATATTGACAACTTGGTTAAATCTGCCCGTTTGTTAGGTTATACATCAGTCAATTTTGACTTGATTTTTGGTTTACCCTTTCAGACTAAAGAAAACATTAGATACAATATGGAGAAAGTCGCTCAGTATCGTCCTGAGCGTATCGCTTTCTATTCTTACGCGCACGTGCCGTGGATTAGTCCAAGTCAACGCTCTTTTTCTGTTGATGACCTACCGACGGGACAAGCCAAAAGGGATTTATACGAAGTTGGCTGTAGTTTACTAACGGATATCGGCTATCACGAAATTGGATTAGACCATTTTTCATTACCACAAGATGACTTATATCAAGCACAACAGGCAGGAGAATTACACCGTAATTTTATGGGATATACTCCTTTTCAGACTGATTTGTTAATAGGTTTGGGCGCATCGTCTATTAGTGATAGCGGAGGTATGTATGTGCAAAATGAAAAGAAAGTAGAGACTTATCAATCTATGATTTTTGCAGAAACACTACCAATTATTAAGGGGCATGCACTTTCTGAAAGTGACCGTATTATTCGTCACCATATTACTAATCTGATGTGTTTGGGAGAAACGGATTGGTACGAGGAGGAAAATCGCTGTGATGAGCTCTATATAGGATTAGATAGATTAGAGGATTTAGAGGAGGATGGGTTGATTACATCTCAGCCATTTTGTCTAAAAGTTACCGAACAAGGAAGACCATTTTTACGGAATATCTGTATGGCTTTGGATGAGCATTATTTTAAATTTAAACAAACTGAACAACGCTTTAGTCAAGCAGTCTAATCATTACTCCATGCTCTCAACACAACAAACGGTTGCTAAAAATAGTACGAAAAAGCTAATTTCTTGTACTCACTGCGGGGAAGAATGTCCGCCTAATCTCTTCACTCTGGAGGATAAATCTTTCTGTTGTGCGGGCTGCCAAACAGTTTTTCAATTACTGAACGAAAATGGACTTTCAGACTTCTACCAATTAGAAGACAAAGCAGGTATTTCTTTTAAAAACCAGAGCAAAAATCGTTATGACTGGCTAGATGAACCTAACATAATCAAACAATTGATTGATTATGAAGACGAAGAAATTACAAAAATAACTTTACAAATGCCCCAAATCCATTGCATCTCCTGTGTGTGGCTTCTGGAAAATTTGTCGCGTTTAAATCCCGCTGTGATTTCAGCAAAAGTTAATTTCCTGAAAAGAGAAGCCTACATTACTTTTGACCACAATGATATCAGTTTACGTGAACTGGCTGAGTTGCTTTCGCTCATTGGTTACGCTCCAAGTATAGATTTACACGAACTAAATAAACCGAGTAAACCTGCTCGAGACCGCACTCTGTCTTACCAAATTGGTTTAGCCGGTTTTGCTTTTGGTAATATCATGTTATTTTCTTTTCCAGAATATTTGGGTTTGGAAGCTGCAGAGACGGATTGGTTTCGTCCTGTTTTCGGATTTTTAAATTTAGCTTTAGCCATTCCCGTTTTACTTTATAGCGGGAAAGATTACCTGCGGTCAGCTTGGCATGGTCTGCAGCAGAAAACGATGAATATCGATGTTCCTGTTTCTCTCGGAATGCTAACTTTATTTGGACGTAGTGCTTATGAAATTATTAGTCAAACTGGTAGTGGTTATTTCGATAGTTTGGCGGGGCTTATTTTCTTTTTGCTCATTGGAAAATGGTTCCAGCGACGCACTTATAACCAGCTGACTTTTGACCGCGATTACGAGAGTTATTTCCCTGTAGCAGCTACAGTTGTGACAGAAATGGGCGAAAAATCAGTATCCTTACCAGCCCTGAAAATTGGTGACCTTTTACGTATTAGACATGGAGAAATTATTCCCGCGGATGGCATTCTTCATTCCGCCCATGCTGCAATTGATTATTCTTTTGTAACGGGAGAAGCAGAGGCTGTACAAAAAAAGAAAGGAGATTTGCTTTATGCTGGCGGTCGCCAAACAGAAGCAGGTATAGATATACAAATAACAAAAAAACCTTCCCAAAGTTACTTGCTGCAACTATGGAACAACGAAGCATTTACTGAAAAGTCAAACAAAACGTCGCTTTTAGCAGACCGCGTCGGTAAATATTTTACTTATGTCATTCTATTTATAGCATTTATCACTCTCACATTCTGGCTGTTACAAGGCGACATTTCGACGGCAATTAATGCCTTCACGGCAGTTTTGATTATTGCCTGTCCATGTGCAGTTGCTTTGGCGATACCTTTCACGTTCGGTACAAGTTTGCGCTTTTTATCGAAACAGAAAATGTATTTAAAAAATACAAGTATTATTGAAAGGATGAGTGATATTGATGCTGTTGTTTTTGACAAAACGGGGACGATTACAACAGGAGAAAAGAGAGAAATTGAGTACAGAGGTTTTCAGCTACCCTTTCATCTGAAAGCAGTGATTTGTGCTTTGGCACAGCAGTCAGGACATCCTTTAAGTCGGCAAATTGCCGCTTGGGGAATGGTCAATCGAGAGGATGCAAAAATGACAGTCCTTGATTTTAAAGAAGTTGTAGGAAAAGGTATCAGCGGGAATGTAAATGGCTTATTTTGCCGTCTAGGTAATCAGGAATTTATTGGGCTGTCTTACATGCCTAAAGAACACAAAAATGCGCGGGTATTTGTTAGTATAGAAGGTGAATTTTTCGGTAGCTTTTCTTTTCCTTCGATACATCGACCAGGCTTGAGTAAGGTCTTAAATTGGGCTAAAAGCAAAGGAGAGGTCTATCTTTTATCTGGAGACAACGAACGAGAACAAATTGAACTCTCTCCTCTTTTTGGCGAGGACAACTTACATTTTTCTCAAAGTCCACAGCAAAAACTTGACTTTATCAAGGCATTACAAGACAAAGGAAAAAAAGTACTAATGTTAGGCGATGGTTTAAATGATGCAGGAGCTTTGCAACAGAGCGAAGTCGGTATTGTAGTCGCGGAAAATGTCAACAATTTTGTTCCTGCTTGTGATATCATTATTTCGGCTGAAAAATTCACACAAATTCCTGATATGTCAAACTACGCCGTAGCTTCTTTGCGTGTAGTTTATGCAGCCTACTTTTTAGCTTTCTGTTATAATATTGTTGGATTATCTTATGCCGTTACAGGCACCCTTTCACCTGTAGTTGCGGCTATATTAATGCCTTTAAGTTCACTTACTATTGTTATTTTTGGTGTAATAGGGAGTCAACTCGCCGCTAGAAAAACATTGGACAAAAAGTCACTTTAGCAAGGTGATGAAAGTCACTCTCTCTCCTTTTCTATACCCTTAAATTTGTATCATCAAAAGGGAAAAAAAAAGATTTTCACCTGAATTAAAAAATACAAAACAATCTTATTATGAAAGTATTCGAAACAAACTTCGCCAACGTATTAATTCGTTTTTATTTAATGATGGCAGTAGTTCTTGTCGCTGGATTTACAGGTTTTTGGGCTTTGGGACTTTTAGCTTTGCCTCTTTTCTTGAGTGCAATTTTGGGTTTTGGAAAAGAACAAGCACCACAAAAAGTCACTCCAGTTAAGACTATGGTTACGCGTAAAAAGCGTGTAGCTGCCTAATTTCTACATCAGATAGAAGTTCCAGTTTTCAGCTTATTCATTAATTATTTGTTCACAAAAAAAACTGTTATTATGAATTTACTTGCGCCCGTTTCTACCATTATGACAAATCATGTCATTACCCTGTCGCCTAATGACCCAGTCAAAAGAGTCAAAGAAATATTTGACGAAAAAAATATCCACCACATCCCTGTGGAGCTGGAACACCGAGTAGTCGGCATGGTCAGTAAATCTGACTACTTAAGTTTTAAAAACGGATTTGCTTTAAGTGAAGATGAAAAGCGGACAGAAAAAACGCGCTTGCAGCGTTGGGAAGTGAGCGATATTATGACTAAAAAATTAGCGAAAGTTGAGACTACGGACTCTATTCGTACGGTACTTGAAGTATTCAAACTCAATCGGTTTCACGCTTTACCTGTCACCGAGGATGGCTATTTAGTAGGCATCGTTACAACTTTTGACATTATCAATGCTGTAGCAAAAGAAGGTGTAAAATTAGGAGATTATCACATCGGTGCGGAGTAGCAGATATTTTATCCCAAACACACAAAACGTACAATATAGTCGGATTTTAAAGCCTGTCCTGAGTTCATCACGGGGCAGGCTTTGTTTTTACTTCAAGCAAAAAAGGAGTGATAAAAGTCACCCTCATGCAGTAACAATTCGCATAAACAGACTTTTGACACCTCCTTAACTTGCATCCAAATTAAAGCACATGAATATTATCCTTCTACTCATTGGAGTCAGTCTTTGTATCGCCCTTGTTTTTTTGGGCGCTTTCTTTTGGGCAGTTCGCTCGGGGCAATATGACGATGACTGTACACCTG
>CALDUB010000434.1 GCA_937923465.1 uncultured Saprospiraceae bacterium | reverse complement strand
CGTTCTTTGACAAATCCCCCCGCGTTGCGGGACAAGCAGTGATTGTGAAAAAATAAGAGTTCAAATCTCAACCTAACTTTGAGCTTCTTATTTTTTCTCAATCACATTCCACCGCTTGTCCCGTGCAACGGGGGGATTTGTCAAAGAACCAAAATATAAAAACAGATGAAATATATATTAACCCTCTTAGTTTGTATCTCCGTTGCATTTTGTTTGCAAGCACAACAAGAAACGCAGAGTACCTTTTTTATGTACAATCAAGCGTTATACAATCCAGGTTCAGTAGGTAGTAAAGGCTACGCTTCTGTCAATGCTTTTTACCGCCACCAATGGGTAGGATTTGACGGTGCACCTGTTTCCCAAACGGCGACTTTTGACGCGCCTTTAGTAGGTGACCGAGTAGGTATTGGTTTTTCTGTGCGCCGTTTTTCGATTGGTATTAATACGGATTGGCGTGCAGCAATGGCATATTCTTACAAGATGCAATTAACGCCAGATGCGGCATTACGTTTTGGAATTCAGGGCTCAGTACATTATACAGGCATGAATTTTAATGGTAGCGGTGTTATTGTCGATAAAAACAATGACCAATCTTTTATGAATGGTGATTTTACTCAAAAATATACAGGAAACGTAGGTGCAGGTTTGTACTTTAATTACAAAAATGTGCTGTGGGCAGGTCTTTCTACTCCTGCATTTTATCCTGTAACTTTGGGAACGAATAATAATACTATCGAGACTGCTGTGGAAACACCACACTACTATGCGTCTTTTGGTGGACTATTGGATGTATCCGAAAATGTCCAGATAAAACCTTCTTTCTTAGTGAAATATCTAACAAATGCACCCGTTGATGTAGATATCAACTTTAGCGTTGTTTTGAATAGAACATTAATGTTAGGGGCAGCATACCGTTTGGGTGGTGATAATTCTGGCGAAAGTATTGATGCTCTAGTTGGTTATCAAATCATGCACAATCTGATGATGGGCTTGGCTTATGATTTAACTTTATCAGGCTTGAAAGACCACAATAGTGGCAGTGTAGAAGTAATGGTACGCTACGATGTGAAAAGTGAAAAGGCGGATTTGGAGAATCCGCGCTTCTTTTAGAGCTGAAAAGTTGAAGGGTTTTAGAGTTGTAAAGTTGTAACTTCTCAGAGGTAATGCAACGCTACAATTCTAAAACTTTATAACTTTTCAACTCTACAACTTTCTTCAAAGAATAGGAATGAAACATTTAAAAATAATAATCTGCTCTCTTTTTGCTTTGTGGAACATATTTCCTGCAACGGCACAAATACCGCTGTCTGACAGTCGAGTAGTCGTGCGTAATGAGGAAAAAGTAAACACAGCACATTTGGAATACAGCCCTGCATTTTATCGTGAAGGCATTGTATTTATAACAAATAGGCACGAGAGTTTGAAAGCTACGGCGGAGGATACGCGTTTGGGGCAGAACATTATGGCTTTGTATGAATCAAAGCGAGATGAAGACGGATTTTTACAAAAATCAGAATTATTTTCTTCTGAATTATTGGAAAGGGTACACCAAGGTCCTATGACTTTTAATCGAACAGGAGAAACGATTTACTTTACGCGAAATGTATTAGACAAGAAAGATAAAGCAAAAGATGGCTTGCGTAAACTAATGGTTTATGAGTCAAAAAAAGAAGGAAACGCATGGAGTGAACCTCTTTTATTGCCTTTTAATAATCAAGAATGCAATACGATGCACCCTGTCATTGGAGCAACGGATAGTATTTTGATTTTTGCCTCTGACCGTCCAGGCGGTTTTGGAGGAATGGATTTATATCGCGTCGTTAAGGAGTTTGATGAATGGGGAAATCCTGAAAATCTAGGAGAAACGATAAACACTGGAGGTAATGAAGTTTTTCCATTCTTCCATACGGATGGCACGCTTTATTTTGCCTCTGACAATCATGGCAGCTTAGGTGGTCTAGATATGTTTCTAGTAAGACAAGAAGGCGGAAATTGGACAAGTCCAGTTAATTTAAAACCACCTTTCAACACTGAAAAAGACGACTTTGGATTTATCATAGACCAAGATAATCGCAACGGTTACTTTTCTTCTAATCGACTGAATGGAAAAGGCGGAGACGATATTTATTCATTTGAATATTTTGGAGAACCGACGAAAACAGAGGAAGAGAAGAAAAAGGATATGGTAGCGAAAAATCCGCAGATAACAGATGTCGATGGCAATCCAATCGAAGGTGTCGTTATTTCTTGGCTGAATTTAGACAACGTTTTTCTTGGTAAAACAGAGAATGGCGAAGAATCTATTCGCTTAGTTCCAAATGGAAAACCAGGAGAGTTTACCCTGAGTGTTGGTGATGAAAACGGATTTGACGGGCAAGCAACAACCGATGAAAGTGGTTCTACCAATGTGACCGTAGATAAAAATGGAAACTACATTTTGAAAATAGAGAAAGACGGATTTATCCCAAAGCAAATCATTGTCAAGCCTGGTACTGATTGGAGTGCCTTAGATTTCACGATGCAGCGTAGTACTGATTGTGTGGCTTTGTCGGGGTACGTCCGTGTGCAGGGAAAAGCAGAAGGACAAGGAAACACTGAAGTTGTATTTGTAAATACGCTAACATCAGAAGAAACAAAAATATATACTGACCCAGACGGGAGTTATGTTTACTGTTTGCCCTGTAATGAAACCTACTCTATGTATGCGGTGAAAAATGGGATTTACGCTCCAACTCAAATTATTAGTTTTAAATCAGCGGACTGTGGTGAGGGCAAAAATTATGTACAAGACTTTACATTTCCTGTAGACCCAGGGACATCTTTAGCCGAAGGTGATATAATTGAATTAAAAAATATTTATTTCAATTTTAACGATGCAGGCATTCGTCCAGATGCGAAAAAAGACTTAGAAGTTGTCTTGCAGATATTGCAAAATACGCCAGATATGGCAATCGAATTAGGTTCGCACACCGACGCTAGAGGCTCTGCGAGGTACAATCAAAAGCTATCGCAAAGACGCTCTGATAGTGTCCGCAAATGGTTAACAAGTAAAGGAATAGGAGAAGGGCGTACTGCGGCAGTAGGTTATGGCGAAACCAAAGTTAGGAATGGCTGTACCAATAATGTTCCTTGTACAGAAAGCGAGCACCAAGAAAATCGTCGGACAGAATTTAAGATTATAGCTTTGGACAGTCCTTTACTAGGTCAAGGCATTCAGAATATTAACTCAGCAGAGCAAAAAAATATTCCAGTAAACGTTAGTCCGTCGGATAATGCTGCAAATGCTTATCGTGCTATATCAATCAATCAAGAAGGAAGTTCTTCCGCTTTTACGGTGATAGCAGGAACATTTGGACAGAGAGCAAATGCGCAGAAGAGATGGCAACAATTGCAAGATATAGGCTGTGAAACAGCAATTATTATTCAGAAAACAGATGGAATGTTTATTGTCGAAGCAAAGTATTTTGCTGACCGAGGAGAAGCCGAAAGCTTTGGACAAAGACTAGAAAGCAGAGAGGGGATAGGTACTTATGTGAAAGCTAATTAAAGTAAAATGAAGATTAAAAACGGACTATTCGCTGTTTTACTAAAATCCGTTTTTAATCTTTATTTTTAAAGAGTGTATTTAGGATACCAAGCCCTGTTGTACCGCAAAACGTACTAATTCTGTACTAGAATTAAAATCTAATTTGCGTAAAATATTCTTACGGTGTGTTTCTACGGTGTGCTTGCTAATAAAAAGAGTCTGACCGATAAGGTTACTTGTTAAACCTTTAGAAATTAACTCTAAAATTTCCTGTTCTCTCTTAGATAGACCAAGACGTTTTCTAAAATCATCACGGAAAGAAGGCTTTGCACTTTCACCAGGTGCCGCGAAACTTACAGAAGTATGTACGTAACGTTCGCCTTTAAAAACAGTCGTAATTGCCTCATACAAATCTTCTTTAGTAGAAGCTTTTGGTAAAAAACCATTGACACCTTCCCGAAGAAGTTGACGAATTAAATCTGGACTAGAATATTGGGTATAAGCTATAATCTTAATCCACGGGAATTGCTCTTTTAGTAGCTGTAGATTACGAGAAAAGTCGTCGCCAGGCATATTTAAATCAAGAAGAAGTATATGCGGTTTTGCTTGCGGTAATGCCTCGAAAAGTTCAGCAGAAGAGGCTGCTGTACCGACAAGTTGCATTTCAGAATTTTGTTGGATGATACCGCTTACACCGAAAGTTACTATCGGGTGGTCATCTGCTACAAAAACTTTCATAACTGTTTGTTTCATGGGAGGATTATAAACTGAAAAATTGATTCTTAAAGAGTCGCATGAAAAATAATCTTATTCATTTTTCATACAAGCCTTTTGACATTGTGCGCACGCGCAAAATGTCTCATATTTTGTTTTAATTTTTTTGTTTTGGGGTTCTCGTTTTTGGAAAAAAAAGTGTGATGATGTGTTCTCGATAATTGCAGAAAAATGTTTAATTAATCTGAATTTATAAAAAATAACTAGAGTATAGTGCCGAAATCTGAAGAGGGAAATCAACCAAAAAATCAATAAAATCTAATGAATATTGATTTGTTGTCGAAGGGGGATGTTTGTATAAATACCTGATAGTAGGGTAGTTTTAGTTTATATATTATTTTAATATTGTACTAAAGTAACCACTTTTGGTTCGCAACATTCCGTGATGATGTACCAAAATTCAGGTATTAATAAAGCGAAAGTAGGGTTTTTGTCTAAGCTTCCCAAATAAATCAGCAGGAAACTTTTGGGAGGAAGGCTTTATTATTTTGTTTGTTTTAGCATTATCATCAAAAATATTAATCAGTTTTTTTGAATAAAAAGTCAAAGTCTATTT
>CALDUB010000433.1 GCA_937923465.1 uncultured Saprospiraceae bacterium | reverse complement strand
ATATCAATCGCTTGGTCATTTCGCAAAAAATACTCTGGATTTACAATTGCTCCATTTTCATCAGCATATTGATTTTTGTAATTCCAGTCAACCGTCTTGTGATGTGTATTGTAATCTGCATCAAATGAAATTTGCATTTTTCTCGCTGGAATTTTATGCTCGAAATTAAAGTTGTAAGTTGAGTTTTTATATAATTCATCGGCTTTAGAGTCAACAATTAATTGAGAGAAATCTGGCTTATTAGCACCAGTTATCATTGTAAGATTATCGTTCATTTTTTGCTCGTCACCATTGTTGATTTTAGCCATGATGCCGACCGTCGTATTATCCGTCAAATAGTAATCTGCACCAACGCGAAAATTAAAGCCATCTCCACTTTCATGCATCTCTGTATCTGAGTCAAAAACGGTATTCCCTGCCTCCGAAGGAATGTCTCGGTAGAGTAGTAGGTTGCGATAATTACCCCAATTATAATACTCTCCAGATGCCTGAATACTGAATTTTTTACGACGGTGATTAATGCTTAAATTATGAAAATGAGAAGCCTTAATTCCTTTACGAAAAGTTGTAGATGCTTGCCCATTTGTTCCAAAGTTTTCGTTCTTCTTTAAGACAATATTGATAATGCCTGAATTTCCTTCTGCATCATGTTTCGAGGAAGGATTGGTGATGATTTCGATACTATTTATTCCCGATGCGGGCATTGTCTCCAATATGCGTGTGATGTCTTCATTGGACAAGTATTGATTTTTACCGTCAATCGTGACCAAGACACCTTGATTACCTTTTAGGCTTATATTATTTTGGTTGTCAATGGAAATACCAGGAGATTTTGCTAATATTTCCAGTGCCGTTTGACCCGAATTGATGCTACTATTAGCGACATTAACGACCATTTTATCTGCTCGCAATTCAATCAATGGCTTTTGTGCCGAAACCGTAATTTCACTCAAAGTAAGCCCTTCTGATAATCGTAAATTAGGTACTTTAATAGTACCTGAAACGAACGCAATCTTATCAGAAAACTGGGCATCATAACCGACCATTTCTGCCTTGATTAGATATTCCCCCCGCGCATTAATATCAAAAGAATACGTTCCATTCTCATCTGATAAATCTCCTTTTATTAGTGTAGAGTCTGAAGCCTGTAAAAGTAAAACATTGGCAAATGCCAACGGTTCGTTCTCTCCTTGCAGCTGTCCAGAGATGCTACCCGTTTGAGCAAATGTTGCCTCTGTAATAAGGAACAAACTCAATACGAAAGTAAGAAAGAAGTAGACTGATTTTTGGATGGATATTTTCATTTTAGATTTTTTGAAAATGGCAAAGTGATGCCAGGTGAAAAGATGATTGTCTTTCACAATTGATTGAATATTAATGATTTAAGTGGATTGAGTGGATGCTGTAGTTGGCAGTATATTTAGATAATAGTAGAGAGTTAAACTATTATCTTAAGTAATCAGACATAATTAGGTATAGGTTACGAGAGAGGATATTTTTTGTCTGTTTTGGCTTTAAAAATCGAATATAGCCGTAGCTACACGAGACTTTTTTAAGTGAAAACAGACGGAAAATAGTCCTGTCGTAACCTATGTATAATTATGTCTGGTTACTTATGCAAGATTAATCCATAGGAAATTAGCTTTATTAATCATCTTTCAAACTATATTTCTCCACAAAGTAGTATGAAATAAGACTTACTCCCGCAAAGAAAAATATCATAATCGGATAAGCAAATTCATTGCCCATACCAAAGCTATTCTCCAAAATATATCCCCCTAAAATACCAAAAGAGACACCAATCGAAAGCATTCCATGCTTTAGCGCTTCGTGAGTATTTCTAAATAGACGCATTGAATACTTATCAGGGTCTAAGTCGTTTTCCATCATGTACATTTTTTCGCGATGACGTTGAGTCAAGAAAACGTAGCATACTCCGAAGACAACACAAAAAAGAACTATTGGTACTATCATTATATTCGAATTTTTAATTTCTTGAATTGAAAGCTTGATTAACTTTCTTTCCCCCATAGGATGCAATGAGTTTCAAATCGGTTACAAAAAAAAGAAGAAAAAATTATTTTTATTTTATTTCCCGAAAACTGTAACCGCTTCTGTTTATCTTGCATCTAAGGCATATGCAACAGACAGACTTTATACACATACAAAAGATATTAGACGGCGACACAGCTGCCTATAGTCACTTGGTGTCACAGTATAAAGATATGGTCTATACTTTGGCTTTTAGTATCCTAAAACAAGAAACAGAAGCGGAAGATGCGGCACAAGAAAGTTTTATTAAAGCCTATCAAAAGTTAGGAACTTTCAACCAGAAATCTAAGTTTAGCACATGGCTTTACACCATAACTTATCGTACGGCAGTCTATAATTTGCGACGCAGAAAACCGATGTCAGATTTACCTTCCGAAGAAGTCATAGGAAATGATACCGCCATAAGTCAGCTCGACCAACTCAACCAAGAAGAGCAGCAACATTACATTAAAAGCGCTATAAAGTCATTACCAGAGACAGAAGGGGCGTTAGTGACTTTATATTATTTAGAGGAAAATACGGTGGAGGAAATTTCAGAGATAATGAGTTTGTCAAAGTCGAATGTCAAGGTGAAATTATTTCGAGCAAGGAAGAAATTAAAAGAAATATTAGCTCCAATCATTGAGGAGATATGAGAACAACTGTCAGTCACAAAATTTTCGAAGATGAAAAAGGATGATAAAATAGCAAAAATATTAAAAGAGCATGGAAAGCAAACGCCGCCTTCTATAGACTTCACAGAGATGGTGATGGCGCAATTAACTGAGGCACCCGAACTAGCATCAGATGCTGTCCGAACACTTCTAAATAATCAGAAAGAAGAACTCATACAGAGTCCTTCTTTCAATTTTGAAGCAGAATTATTTGAAAAAATAGCAAAGCAAAATACAAAGGCAAAAGTACATCCTGTCTTCTCACAAAGGAGTTTAATTATAGCTTTAGTCGCGTCGGTTATAACTTCGCTGGCTAATATGTTTTTTGCACAAAAGTCTGATAGTCAGTTTTTTGAATACGAAAAATACTTTCAACTATTACAAGGTTCTACTTCCGCATCTATTGTAATAACCGCTATAATCATTGGTGGTGGAATGTATGTTTTAGACTACTTTTTGAGAGAGAATTTATCAATAAAATAAGAATAAACAATATCTCATGTAACAAAATGTTATTTCGTTTCGACTCCATTGTATAAAACATTATACACCTTTATCGAAACTTAATAATATGAAAAACCTAATGTATTGCCTCCTTGCCCTCACGACTTTGACATTTTTCTCTTGTCAAAAAGACACTGATCTTTTAACCGCTAAGACGAAAAATTTAATTGGAGATTGGGAGATAGACCAATTGAGATATATCGAAGGACAGGAGGATGTTCGGCATCCAGAAGTTTCAGTAGCGGAGACCAGTGACGGTACACCATTTCGAATTGAAATCAACAAGAACAAAACTTTCAAAGCCTTCGGAGACGGTATCCTTTTAACAGGAACTTATACCGCAAAACGCGCTAAAGGTGAATATTACAGTGGTAAAAAATTTAGACACGGATATATAGAATTGGACTTTGATACTCCAAGTGAAAATTACTCTGCCAGTGACCATGCTTTTATTACAATTTTGAGAAAGATTGACGGATACATCTTTAATGGAGAGGATTTGACTATCTATTCTAGTTTTAAAGTAGGAGAAGGGTGGACCACTTCGATAACTTTCGAGAAGAGATAGATTTTAAATTTTTCTTTTGAGAATAGACTTTATGAATGAGGTTGAGTGAGATTTAAGCGTCGCTATTTTATTCTTATTTGAGGCAAAAAACACAGATAATGTTGTTTATTAGCGCGTATTTTTAACATTCTAAAGCGATAGCTTTAGACCCGCAAAGCGGACGGGCTGCCTAAGGATAAAAAAACTGTCCCGATTTCTATCGGATTAGCATTAGGTCTATTATTTTGTAAAGTTTAAATATTTGATTATCAGTATCTTAAGTTCCAGTCGAAGTAGCTTTAAGGCTAAGTCTCTCGTTCAGCTGTCGAAAAAAGAGCAATTTTTCATGTTTCACCTGTCCGCTTGCGGTCGTCTTGTACCTTTTTTGCGTAGCAAAAATTGTACACACGAAAGGTGAAACATGAAAAATATGCGTTTTCGACGAGTTTTTGCTTCTT
>CALDUB010000432.1 GCA_937923465.1 uncultured Saprospiraceae bacterium | reverse complement strand
TTTCTATCGATAGAATTATTAGGCGAGCAGCCTCAATTAAATAAAATAGAACTAACAGACATTACAGGTAAAGTTCTGAAAAATTATTCTCTACAAAATCAAAGTGATTTTACTTTAGACTTACCACAAGGCATTCATGGTATTTATTTTTTAAAAGGATATACTGAAGTAGGTATTTGGACAAAGAAAGTAGTCATAGAATAGAAAAACTAAATTTACTCAGATTGTTATTCATTCAAAAGAATTGTAAGTCTACTAGAAACAGAGCGTATCGATAATATCGGTACGCTCTGTTTTAATTATAATCCAGTAAAAAATCACCCAAACAAAGTGTGAACGCACACATCAAACATTCTAAAAAATCCAATAGGACAAACGACATAAAATCAGGTAGAGCTATATATTTACCTTTATTCTAAAATAAAAATCCTATTTTTGCTGCCCTTTGTGGACTTCTACCTTATTTATTTTAGACTTTATTCTGGAAAATGTGAAATGATTTTGAATGGCATTGATAACCAATGGTTAAAGATGTATGAAATTCAAAGCTACATTTCTGAGAATATTTGAATGGATTATTCAAAATATAAGTCTTATACCACATAACATAAAAATACCCATGAACAGTAAATTTTTACTAACTACTTTACTGCTTTGTATCGTAGGATTATTGTCTGCACAGACGGTCTATGTCCAGCCTTTTGGTACTGGAAACGGAACATCTTGGTCAAATGCAACAGACTTGCAATCTGCTTTACAATCTGCCACCTCTGGTACCACGATTTGGGTTAAAGAAGGTGTTCATAATCCCGTTACTTGTAACCCTTGTACGCAAGTACAACGTGAGTTTTTCTTCGAAATCCCAACAGGTGTCCAAGTCTATGGTGGTTTTGACGGTACAGAGACAAGTTTAAACCAGCGAAATAGCACCGCAAATGTTACGGTACTCAGTGGAGATATAGATGGAGATGGGACAGCCACTAACAATTCAAATACAGTTGTTTATTTCCACAATGTGTCTAATCAAACGATATTAGACGGCTTTAGTATTCGGGACGGACGTGCAGACTTTAATGATGCGGGTGATGTCTCAGAGAGGAGACGTGGCGGTGGTATTTATAACGACGGCTCGTTATCGGGGGGGAGTTCTAGTCCAACTATACGTAACTGTATCATTGAAAATAACTACGCGATTAGCCAAGGTGGCGGCATGTATAATAATGCTATTTTTTCAGGTAGTACTTCTCCATTAATCGAAGATTGTATTTTTAGAGATAATGTATCTGACCTTGGCGGCGCCTTGTACAATAATGGTCGTGAAGGGAATTGTTTGCCTATGTTCAATCGTTGTCAATTTTTTGAAAATCAAGCATTTGCGACAGGTGGTGCGGTGTATAGCTTTGCAAGATTGGGCAATGGATTCGCTAATCCTAAGTTTACTAATTGCCTTTTTAGAGCTAATTTTGCTAGTAGTAGTGGAGCGGTTTATAGTCTTGGAGTTTCCAGCGGAAATGTCATTACCGAAATAACGAACTGTACATTTGTAGGAAACTATGCGAATACGGGCGGTGCCGTTTATGTTAATGCATCTGACGGAGGGATTTGTTCTGCCGATGTTTCTAACTCTATTTTTTGGCAAAATTTTGCTTCTTTTGACAATATTTTTCACTACAGTGGCGATAGTGGACCAGTCATTAACTTAAGCAATTCTTTGGTGGACATCGCCAACTGCGATGACCTGCTACTAGGTGTGGGTTCTATAAATTGCCAAAGTGGCATCATCTATAGCCAAGACCCCCTTTTTACCAATCTAGAAGGTTTTGATTATCATTTAGTCGAAGCCTCGCCTTGCATTAATACTGGTAGCAATGCAAATATTAATACCACGGGGGAAACGACGGATTTGGACGGTTCACAACGGATACAAGGAGGTACAGTCGATATGGGCTGTTTTGAATTTGGAGGTCAAGCAAATATCCCTCTTACGATTACGCAACAGACACAAAATCAGACAGGCTGTGAAGGTTTATCTGCAACTTTTAGCATGAGTGCTACAGGTACGCAACCTTTGACTTATCAATGGCGAAAAAATAATGTAAATATGACTGGTGAAACATTGAATAGCTTGACTATCAATGATTTATCAGATACAGATTTAGGTAGTTATTCTTGTGTTGTGACAGATGTGAATGGTGAAAATTTGACGAGCCAGAGTGCTTCTTTGACTGTCCTACCTATAGTCGTGCCAGCGGTAAGTCTCGCTGCGGATGACCTAGAGGTATGTATGGGCGAAAATGTTGTTTTTACGGCGACACCGACAAATGGAGGAACATCTGGAAGCCCTTTTTACATCTGGCAGGTCAATGGAAGCAATGTAGAAGGAGAAAATACGGCTGTCTTTACGCTCGAAGATGCAGAAGGAGATGAAGTGGTCCAAGTGACTATGATTTCCTCTGAGACTTGTGCAGTACCCTCTTCGGCTTTCTCCGATTTGTTAATGGTGACAACAACTTCAGATACAGAACCTGCTATTATTTCTATCTCCACTGATGCAGATGAAATTTGCCTTGGAGAGACGGTAGTTTTTAACTCAAGTGTAGCTAACGCGGGCGATAATCCCACTTATATTTGGCGATTAAATGGAACTGTTGTTAGTATGACAGAGAATTATACGACTAATGAGTTGACGGCTGGAAATTCTGTAGTGTGCGAAGTGACGACTATTGGTTCTTGTGGTGAAATATTGACGACAAACTCAGATGCTTTGTCGGTAAATATCACAACCCCAGCAGCGCCACAAATTTCTATTGAAAGCTCTGAAACGCAAATCTGTCAGGGCGAAACTGTCGTTTTTACATCGAGTGTAACGAACTCAGGCGAGAGTCAATCTTATGTTTGGCGACTGAATGGAGAGATAGTATCGATGACAGATACTTACACTACTGATTTATTAGAACCTACGAATGGTGTTATTTGTGAAGTGACAGTTACGGATGAATGCGGTGTAGAAAACACGACAGTTTCTAATGCACAGACCGTTAGTGTACAAGTTCCAATTGTGCCACAAGTTACCATTCAAACTTCAAATACTACGGTATGTGCTGGCGCGGATATAAATTTTTCAGCAATTGTACAAAACGCAGGAGACAGTCCAACTTACGATTGGCGAGTGAATGATATTTCGGTTGCCGTAGGCAATCAATATACCTCTAACGCACTGAATGACAGCGACGTTGTGACCTGTCTGATGACCACATCACAAACGTGTGTAACTGCATCAGAGGTAAGTTCTAATGCTATATCTGTAACAATAATTCCTATTGCTAATCCTGAAATATCGTTAACTGCCAGTGGCACAGAGGTCTGTGAAGGAGGAAGTGTTACTTTTAATGCAACAACAATTGATGGCGGTACAAATCCGACGGTAATTTGGTTTGTTAATGGGACGATGTTTACAGATGAAGGTTTAGAATTGACGATAAATAATATTACGGCATTTACTTCTGTGCAGGTACAAATGGAGACTTCGGCACCTTGTCCAGCTAATCTTCTAGCGTTTTCTGAGACAATTGGCGTGGCAGTGTTGACAGGTATCACTCCAACAGTTATGATAACAGGAGAGGAGACGGAGTTTTGTAATTCAGATGATTTATCTGGGCTATTTACGGCAGCTGCCAATTTTCCACCAGTTAGTTATCTATGGTCGGTGAATGGGGAAGAGGTACAAAATTCATCTGAAAATTCACTAAGCTTAACAAACTTTGGAACTGGAGACGTTATCACTTGTCAGACGATTTCTGAAGGGGGCTGTTTAACGACGACAGAAGCAGATTCAGACGAGATTATCTTAACCGTTTTTGAATTGCCAGTAGTTAGTTTGGCGACTTTCGATACCATTTGTTCTACAGGAGATTTGTTTCTATTAGACGGTGGCGCACCTTTTGGGGGTGAATATTTGGGTGATTTTATCGGTACAGGATTATTTGACCCTATGGCGGCTGATGTTGGATTTCATACGGTTACATATACATATACTGACGAGAATAATTGTGCAAATTTTGCAGAAGAACAAATTGAAGTTGTGCTGTGTACAGATGTCAATGAGGTGCAACTCGTTGATTTAGAGGTATATCCAAATCCTTTTACGAGTCGTATTCAGATTTTTTCAGAAGACATATTGAGTGTTGAAATGCGAAATGTGGAAGGTAGAGTCATATCTATTTCATCGGAAGTATTTGCTGACAATGCAATTGTGACAGGGGATCACTTAGTTGCAGGAGTTTACTTTTTGCGTGTTTTGACGGAGAATGGAGTAGGGGTTTCTGTGTTGGTTAAGGAATAAAATTATCATTTGTGGAATCATTCATTGCACTTACGTACAATGCTGAAGGCTGTCGTGCCCTTGGCACTAGAAAATATATAATAGTGCCGAGGGCATGACAGCCTTCAGCTTAGGATTGGTGAAAGAATAACTTATGAAGGTTTGACAGAGAGTTAATTTTCTCATTCTTCTTTTGGAAGAAGGATAATTGTTGATAAACTGTGTTAAAATGCAAGCAAAAGAGTGAAAAAGTTTATTCTTTATTTTTTGAATTTTTAAAATGATGCTCGTTATCGAACAATACTTCTTGTTTTACGCAAGCAAAAAATTGCTTAATCAACTTATTCATTACTGCTACTGCAGCAAGTTTATGAGGTTTGTTATTTTTTCGTAAGCGTAAATATAGGTCTCGACAGGCAGCGTTGTATCTGATAGCACTACGTGTACACATGTACAGTAGACTTCTGACATAACTATCTCCGAATTTGGTAATACCGCCTTTTTTGGCGACGCTTGTCCCAGAGTCATGTGACCAGGTAACCAAACCTAAAAATTTGGATACTTGTCCAGAATGCTCAAAGGTTTCTAAATTATTCGTAGCTAAGAGCAGAGCTTCGGCAGTTTTATCACCAATACCAATGACAGATGAAGCAAATTTTTTCTTTCGATTAAATGTTGCATCGTCAGTTGTTTGATAAAGTTGCTTTTTCAAAGGTATAAGTTGCTCTTGAACAACATTTAAGGCTTGTTGCAGAGCTTCCAATGCCTCTATGGAGACAACGGCATACTGTTCTAAAGCATGAATTTGATTACCAAGCATGCGTTCCTGCTTTTGTAAAGCGGTGATAGCACTTAATATCTGCTTACGTTTTTGCATTTCTTCCGAAGGTGCTTTGTAAAGACGAACATCCATTCCTCGTCCCATATGGGCTAAGGAATAAGCTGCTTGTCTATCATTTTTATTGGTTACTCCTTGAGCAGCCATGTAGCATTTACTCTTGTATGGATGAACTAAAAAAATGGAACGCCCCATTTGTGTTAAAGCAGTAAGTGCTTTAGAACTATATGTTCCTGTTGCTTCAAGGACAAATAATGTGTCTTTAAATGTAGGATTATTAAAGCCTTCATTTATTGCACACATTGAATTTTTAATTTGATGTACAGGCACTGTATTCGGACTTCCTCCGATATCAGGTAAAAAACAATAATCTAAGGTGTCTTTACTGACATCAATACCACAGAATTGGGCGAATTTACTCATAATTTAGATGAATTAGATTAGTTAAATCTTGTTGAAAACATCTATTATCGTAACACGAACTCGAAGTTCAATTAAACTGTCCGACTTTGTTCAACAAGTGATAAAACAGAAGTTATCATCAACAACGGTGTCTAAGCACCAGATACTTATCGCTTTTTCTGTTCTATCGTTGTACTAATTTAAGACTTTTTCATCTTTTTGCTTATTTTTTCTTTCGCAGTTCAATGTACGATACTTTGACTGATTTCAAGAGGAAAATGAGGACATTAAATCCTGTCAAATGTTATAAGTTATTTTTTTACCAATCCTTATTACATAAGCGCTAAGATTTTATATCAAAAAAAACATGAAAACACTCTTCAAATACCTCAAAAGAATCTTCCTCTTTCTTTTCCTTCTCCTGAATGTCATCTCCTGCAATCACGCCTACAAATTCACGCATTTCGCCGAAAAAAATACCCCGAAAAGTAGTAAACCAGAATACCTACCTTTCACAGAAAAACTAAAAGTAGTCTTTTGGGGCATTAGCAATCCCAAGCCCGTCAACTACCACAAACCAGGGCGTTCCCACGAAACTATCACCATTCAAAGCGAAGAAAAATTAGAAACATGGTTGCTTAGTCCTGAGAATCCAAAAGGGACAGTATTATTGTTTCATGGCTACTCAGGTAGCAAGTCAGGTATGATAAACTACGCAGAGGAGTTTTATCAAAAAGATTATCGGACATTATTGGTCGATTTTCAAGGTAGTGGTGGTTCTACAGGACATCAAACAACTATTGGTTTTGAAGAAAGTAAAGATGTAGAGGCAGTTTATAATTATGTGAAGGATAGATTTCCAGAGGAAGAGATTATACTTTTTGGTTCCTCAATGGGCGCTGCATCCATTTTAAAAGCAGTGTCAGAAACAGAAATTACACCAGACAAACTTATCATCGAATGTCCTTTTGGGAGTATGCGCACGACCACTCAAAAGCGTTTTGAAGCGATGAGCTTACCAACTTTTTTATTGCCAGATTTACTAATGATATACGGCAGCATCCAAAACGGTTTTAACGCCTATAAACACAATCCTACCGAATACGCCAAAGGCGTAGACGTTCCTACTTTACTTCTTTACGGTGCTAAAGATGCGCGCGTTACCCGCGCAGAGACAGATGAAATTTTTCAAAACTTGAAAGGTGAGAAGTCATTAGGAGTTTTCGAAAATGCGGGGCACGAGAATTATTTATGGCGACATAGCGGAGAATGGGAGCAGGAGATTAATGCATTTTTAGGTCTATAGCTAAAGCAAAAATAAAACGTACAATTATATAACCAGTGATTTAAAGTTCAGTTTATAATACACAATCATTAGCTTTTAATAAGAAATTATTAGGCGCTACTTTTAAAACCTATCCAAATGAAAAATCATATAGTCGTTCTTGTTTTACTTTTCAGCATCCTCTTTTTCGCTTGCGACAATCAACCAAATCCTGTAACTATTAGAGGAACAATAAAAGGATTAGAAGGAGAGATGGTATATGCGAAGCAAATAAATCCGTTTATTTATAACAGTAATTCACTCTTAGATTCCTCAAAAATTGATAAAAACGGGATGTTTGAATTTAAGATAGATGAACCTTTGCCGATACTTTTAAACCTTTCAAAAGGAAACTGGCAACATCCTGTAAATCAAGTATTGCAAGATGCTCCCGAGAATTATTATTTTGGATATTGTGCTATGTTCTACCTTCCTGAACCTACATTATATCTTAGCGAATCTTCCCCTATTGATTTGGATTGGACCGTAAAAGGCTCTTTAGACTCTTTCGCTTTTAAAAACCTGAATTATGACCATCAGGATAAATTTTACAAATATTATCGACAGGAAAATTTGAGTGAGGGATTGTACGAAGGTGGAGATTTTAAGAAAATGGAAGTACAAAAAGCATGGAATGTCATTGAGCAAGCTATCCATGAAACTCTTGAAAAATATGATGTCGAAGGAACTGAAGAACGAGATAATTACAACGCTTATTTGTACACAGAAATCAAAATGGGAGCTATAAATATGTTTATCAACTGGTTTGAGGCGATATATGAGGAGGAACTTAATCTAGCATTTACTTCTGAAGAAGTACCTCCTTTGTATACCAGTGCCTTTACGATTTATTCCAATGAAGAATGGAATTATCAAAGTGTAGAATTTTACAAAATGACAGAGCGCTTTGTTACATATAGCTTGAACAAGTCCCGCCGTGAATTTCAAACATATTATCCCTCCAATGAAGAAAAAATAGCGCTGGCGAAAAAGATATTACCAGCTGATTTAGTGGATATGTATATTACTAATATTCAATTTTGATTAGTAATTCAAGACGAAAAAAACAGGCTACCCGAACCAAATCGAGTAGCCTGTTTTCATTAGAAGCTATAATGGGATTTACAAAAAGTAAATAATCCCCAATAAACCAACACCACCCAAAACGATAGTGTAAGGTAAAGCCATCCAAATCATCTTCATGTAAGACAATCTAATCGCTGGCGCTAAAGCCGAAGTCAATAAGAATAAGAAAGCCGCTTGACCATTTGGCGTTGCTACACTTGGTAGGTTCGTACCTGTGTTAATCGCAATCGCCAATGTTTCCAGCTCTTCTCTATTAATCGTACCCGCATCAAAAGCTGCTTTTACCTCATTAATATAAACCGTTGCCACAAATACATTGTCACTAATCATAGATAAAATTCCGTTAGCAGCATAGAATAAAGGCGGCTGTAGATTTTTAGGTTGTTCCAATACAAACTGAATGATTGGCTTAAATAAATGCAAATCATGTATCATCGCCACGATAACAAAGAAAACGGCCAATAAAGCCGTAAACGGTAAAGCTTCCTCAAAAGCATGTCCGATACTATGCTCGTCTGTAATACCAGTAAATGCCGTCTGCAACACAATAATCGTTAAACCAATCAATCCAACAGGAGCTAAGTGAAAAGCCAAAGCAGCAATTAAAAATAAGGCAGAAACGCCTTGTACAATCAATGCATATTTTTCCGCACCCGTTCTTTTAGCATCTTGTTCTTCCAAATAACCTTGGATAATATCTCTAACTTGAGGAGGTAATTTGCCTCCAAAATCAAACTTACCTGACAATTCTAATAGGACACAAGTCAGTAAACCTGCTGCCAAAACTGGCATAGTAACAGGAGCCATAGCATAAAAGAATGCCATAAAATCCCAACCTAATTTTTCACCAATCAATAGATTTTGAGGTTCTCCAACGATAGTACAAACGCCGCCTAACGCCGTTCCTACAGCCCCGTGCATTACCAAACTTCTTAAGAAACTTCTAAATTGCTCTAGAGTCTCTCCACTTAATTCCTTCCTATCGGCAACACCACTACCGTCAAAATCGGCATTACTCGAATGCACCTTATGGTACACTTGGTAGAAACCAACAAACACTCCGATTAATACTGCAGTTACCGTCAAAGCATCCAAAAAGGCACTTAAAAAGGCAGAAATAAAGCAAAATAGGAGAGACAACACCACTTTAGAGCGTACTTTGATGAATATTTTACCAAAAATAAACATCAGTAAAGGCTTCATAAAGTAGATACCTGCTACCATGAAAACCAATAAGAGGATAACCTCTAAGTTGGCACCGATTTCACCAAAGACGTGTTTGGGAGTAGTCAAATTCATTAAAACAACCTCCAAAGCAATCAATCCACCTGATTGAAGTGGATAGCACTTTAAAGCCATTGCTAAGGTTAAAATAAATTCTCCGATGATTATCCAGCCCGTTGCGGTAGCACCTACGGTGAATAATAAAATAGGATTCAATACTAAAAATGCTAAAATGGCTTTTTTATACCAACTGGGTGAATTTCCTAAAAAGGAATTAAACGCTTCCATTACTTGTTATTTTATCGTTACTTGATTGAATACACTGCGAAACTTAAGTAAAATTTTAAATACCGCACAAGATAATTGCTTGTTGGGATATTGCAAGTATATCTTGTGAAAGAAAGCTAATTTTGCTGATTCTTCTTTGTAAATCAAACTATATCTTATGAGTTTTCTTTCTTTTAACGCTTTTTTCAAAAGATGTTCAACCAATTTCGCAAAGCTATGATGGATTAATGACAAATTAATCGAGAAAATCACGTATTTTTGCACACGATTTGAACTAAATATTGGTTTAAATTGCTTGATATAAAGTCAAACTAAGTACAAAGGTGTCTGACACTTAAATTTAAAAACAAAAAGAGAATTTAGAATTATCGAAAAGAAACTAACTACTTATAAAACTATCGGTAACCTTTTAATTTTCAGATTTTTAAAAAATTAAGTGTCAGACACCAACGCTACGAAATCAGAATAGAAAATGGTCAAAATTGGAAATGTAGATTTAGGTGAATTCCCATTATTACTCGCACCCATGGAGGATGTAAGTGACCCACCGTTCCGTGCATTGTGCAAGCAGGAAGGCGCGGACATGATGTATACCGAGTTTATTAGTGTAGAAGGATTGATACGTGATGCGACCAAAAGTGTCGAGAAATTGGATATTTATCCTTACGAACGTCCGATTGGTATTCAGATTTTTGGAGCAGAGATTGCGAGCATGATGAAAGCTTGTGAGATTGTCGAAGCCGCCAATCCTGAGGTTTTGGACATCAACTATGGCTGTCCTGTAAAAAAGGTAGTGAGCAAGTTTTGTGGTGCAGGTATCTTACAAGACATCGACCGCATGGTTGAGTTGACGAAGATAGTGGTGGATTCTACTAGTTTACCCGTTACGGTCAAGACGCGTTTGGGCTGGAATGAAGATACAATTAAAATCCAAGAAGTCGCCGAACGTTTGCAAGATGTGGGTATCAAAGCATTGAGTATCCACGGACGTACGCGCAAGCAGATGTACAAAGGAGAAGCAGATTGGAGCGAAATGGCTTTAATCAAACAAAATCCACGTATCAAAATTCCAATTTTTGGAAATGGGGATATTGACAGCCCTCAAAAAGCAAAACTATACCGCGAAAAATACGGTGTAGATGGTATTATGATTGGTCGGGCGAGTATTGGTTATCCTTGGATTTTTCGTGAGATAAAGCACTATTTTGCCACAGGCGAAATCTTAGCACCACCAACTATTCAAGAGCGTGTTGCTGCTGCAAAACAACACCTGACATTCAGTTTAGAATGGAAAGGTCCAGTCATCGGAGTAGTTGAGATGCGTCGTCATTACACCAACTACTTTAAAGGATATAGAGGTGTCAAACATTACCGTTCAAAATTGGTCGCGACAATGGACCCAAAAGAATTATTCAATATCTTGGATGAGATAGAACATGTCTATGCCAATGAGCCGTCTTTGGTGTAATTAACCAGGAGTAAAAATAACCACAAAGCTTGTCGTCCGCCGTCAAGCGTAGCGACCGTCAACCGTCCATCGTAAGAGAAACTATGATTTTCAATATTAAACCACACGAAAGAGATATTTTTAACCTACTCAGCGAATGTGCTGCCGAGTTGGATGTGCCTGCCTATGTCGTGGGTGGCTATGTTCGTGACCGTTTATTGGCACGCGACTCTAAGGATATGGATATCGTTTGTGTCGGTAGTGGTATTGAATTGGCGCAAAAATTAGCTTCAAAATTACGTCCACGTCCACGTGTGACAGTGTACAAGCGTTTTGGTACAGCGATGTTGATGCACAAAGGATTAGAGGTAGAATTTGTTGGTGCAAGAAAGGAATCTTACCGCAGTGACAGCCGCAAACCAATCGTAGAAGACGGAACTTTAGAAGACGACCAAAACCGTAGAGATTTCACGATAAACGCCTTGGCAGTAAGTTTAAATGAGCGTGATTTTGGAACAATAGTAGACCCATTTCATGGATTACAACACCTAGAAACTAAGCGTCTGAAAACGCCATTAGAGCCAGACAAAACTTTCTCGGATGACCCTTTGCGCATGATGCGCGGCATTCGTTTTGCATCGCAACTAAACTTTAGTCTCGACGAAGAAGCGATAGAGTCAATCAAACGTAACCGCAACAGAATCAGCATAGTATCTAAAGAACGTATCACGACAGAGATAAATAAAATCATCTTGTCACCTGTGCCGAGTGTAGGTTTTAAGTTGTTATTTGATACGGGATTATTGAAATTGATTTTTCCTGAAATGGTCGCTCTACACGGCGTCGATATTCGCAACGGAAAAGGACATAAAGACAATTTTTACCACACACTAGAGGTGCTGGATAATATTTGTAAAAATACCGATGATTTATGGTTGCGTTGGGCGGCTATTATGCATGATATTGCAAAACCACCGACAAAGCGTTTTGAGCCAGCTCATGGTTGGACTTTTCACGGACATGAAGCCTTGGGAGCGGCAATGGTACCGCGTATCTTTAAAAGATTACGTTTGCCATTGGACCACAAAATGAAGTATGTGCAGAAGTTAGTGCGTTTGCACTTGCGCCCGATTTCATTGACCAAAGACAACATTACAGACTCTGCGGTGCGTCGTTTGATTTTTGATGCAGGGGAGGATTTAGATGATTTGATGACGCTTTGTTCGGCAGATATTACATCTAAAAACCCAAAGAAAGTACGTCGCTATTTGCTCAATTATGAAGTTGTCAAAGAACGCATTGTCGAAATCGAAGCAAAAGACAACCTCCGTAATTGGCAACCACCTATCACAGGCGAGATGATTATGGAAACCTTTGGTATTTCTCCTTCTCGGGAGGTTGGTGTGATTAAGAATGCAATACGTGAGGCGATTTTAGACGGTGATATTACAAATGACTTTGAAGAAGCGAAGACGTTTATGTTGGCGAAAGGGGAGGAGTTGGGATTGGTGCCTGCGTAGCATTCATATTTGATTTTTTGGTCGAAAAGCGTTATATTTGATTACAAATGTAAATTATGGCAATAACAACAAAAGGGCAAGAGCAAGAAAATAATAAGGTGCAGACAGGAAATGAGTCTGTTTCCTTAGACCGCTTTTTTGAGCAGTATAATAATAGAGAAGACGGCTGGAAATACGAGTGGAATGATGGAGAAATTGAGAAAACTAAAGGAATGAATCAAAAACAGACAGCTATTTTAATTCGCTTAACACGTCTTTTTTATAACACTAAAGCATTTAAAAACGGTGGCTGTTTAGTTTCAGAAACAGATGTCTATACTTCTGAAAGACAACTGCGAAAACCTGACATATCTTTTTTTTCAGGAGAGCAATTTATAAAATTGGAGACTACGAAAAATCAAATTCCTGCCTGGGTTGCAGAAGTTATTTCCGAAACAGACAATGCCAACAAAATTGGTAAAAAGAACGCAGAATATTTTAAAGCAGGTGTAAAAGTCACGTGGCAAATTTATCCTGAACTACAACAAGTTCACGTCTATACTGCACCAGATAAAGTTACTATTTGTCAAGGTGAAACGGTATGTCAAGGTGTACCTGCCTTGCCTGATTTTGAGATTACAGCTAAGGAATTATTTGGATAGAATAAAGTCTGAAAAACGAAAACGGGCGATAACTTTAAGTAGTTATCGCCCGTTTCATTTACAATCTCCCACGCTCATCCTCACTCGCCGTCTGTCTCTTCCGAGCACTTTTCACTTTATTATTCCCAAAACTCCAATTAGCACTCACGCTCACGCGTCGTGTATCAAATTTACTTCTATCTACTAAATCAATATCACCAACCGCCACAAAAGCCTTGCTATTTTGAGTCCAGAAAATATCGGTAATTCCTGCTTTTATACGTCCATTTTTACCTAGTTTTTTAGAAATACCCGCATCAACATTTCCGCGCGCCTCTGCCGTGAAAAACCCCCATGTACTTCTACTGTGATAATTTCCTGAAAGTTCAATCGACCAGTCATTCGTTAAGCTAAATTCATTGCTCAAATAGACCTGGTGCGCCAAGGTACTATTGTCTAAAATACCTGCCTGCACAGGGGCATAAAATTCGATATAATACCCTGTGTAATTTAAGCGACTTGTCCACGATTTTGTCCATACTTTTGGTACAGTAACAGTCATGCTCAGATTATTGAAAATATCCAAATTGTCTGTCGTCGAAATAGTCGTGTTTTCTTCATTGTTTTGCTCAATGACTTGCGCGATTAAGTCATGCGTACGATTGTAACTTGCAGATAAGTACAATTTGTTTTCCAAAGCGTAATTGACGCTAAAAGCATTGGTGTATTGTGGATTTAAAAATGGATTTCCAACACCGGAAGTAAACTCATCTAGATAGAAAACAAAAGGATTTAATTTTCGGTAGTTTGGACGGTTCAAACGACGACTATAGGAGTAACTCATACTTTGCCCCTCAGCTATTGGATGCGAAATGCTCATACTCGGAAAAAGGTTTGTATAACGACGTGTCACCTCTTGGTTTAGCGTTTCTGATACACCTTCTGAAAAAGTATACTCTGCTCTTAAACCCGCTTGAATACTCACTTCCTTGACTTTTATATTGGTATTTAAATAAGCAGCACTTACAGATTCTGTATAGTCGAATGTATTACTCCGATTAGTTTGATTAACCCAGCTTTCGTTATCTAAGTATGCAAAATCAGTGCTGTTTACAGTAGAAACATTGCTATGTTTTAAACCAGTTTCTAATTGTATTTTATCTGAAATGTTCCAAGAAAAATCGGATTTAGCGGCAAAGATATCAATATCAATCGCTTGGTCATTTCGCAAAAAATACTCTGGATTTACAATTGCTCCATTTTCATCAGCATATTGATTTTTGTAATTCCAGTCAACCGTCTTGTGATGTGTATTGTAATCTGCATCAAATGAAATTTGCATTTTT
>CALDUB010000431.1 GCA_937923465.1 uncultured Saprospiraceae bacterium | reverse complement strand
TTCTCGGCTTTGCCACGCCAAGCCTTCGCTTCGCCCGCAAAAGTATTGTGTTGTAAAATAACCAAACCAGCATCTGTTTGCAAGAGCAAGTCAATCTGCGTTTCAAACAAACGTCCTTTGTGGTGTAAGCGAACTGGATATTTTCGCCACACCTTCTTGATATTGAAGTTTGCTTTCAAATGCGTAAAGAATGCCTCTGCTTGTTGTAGCATTTTCTTAGCATCTACTTCTTCTGGCTGCTCAAAACGTGCAATTAAACCCGCTGCATTTTGCTCGCGGTCTTCTTTTGCATATTGCATATTATCCGCTGTCAAAAATGCTTTGAAGCAGGCAGCTAATTCTGTTTTATCCGCGTCTTCGGGCGCAGGAAATTCCGCTGCGTATGTTTGTGCTTGACCTGATTTTATTTTATAATCTTCGTCAAAACCTTCACTATTTAGGTCTATTCGATACGGATGATAACCTTCCTCTTTTCCAGCTGCTTTCGCTGGAAAGAAAACTAGTGGTTCGCTAATTGTAGCCGTCGTAAAGTCTTGTGGATAAGGGAATACCTCCGTGTACATTGGTAAAATACGGTCTTTCCAAACAAATGGGCTGACATCCATATTGGGGTCAAGCGTAGGAAAATCTTGCTTTCCTTCATGGAAAACACGATTGAGCCACAAAGTAGGTTTCGCACGGGTTGGGATAACCAAATAATCACGCGCACGCGTAATTCCCACGTACATAACACGCGCCTCTTCTGCGAGTGCGTCGCGGGTTGCTTCTTTCTTTATTTCGCTTTGATTGATGCGTTCTTCCAAGAGTGTATTCCGAGATTGGTCCGCATAAGGGTTCACCCAAAAACGCACCCAACGGTGTCCTAGAATGTTGTCCAAATCAATATCATCTCGCTCCGAAACCAAACCAATACCAAAGACATCATCTCGCAATTTTTGCTCTAAAGAATGACATATCGTAATCGGAAACTCCAATCCTTTACTCTTATGATAAGTCATCACGCGCACTGTGTCAGGCGTCTCACCAGAGCCTTGTTTGTCTTTTTCTCCAGCCGCCAAATGATTGAGCCAAAGAAGAAAACCACCCAGAGATGCAGCAGTATGTAAGCGATTACAATTGTCTTCATACTGCAAGGCTAAGCGACGTAAGGAGTCAACATTAGCCAAGCGTTGTTCTGTCTTGCCCCAAGCGACCAAGATGCGGCGTAGGTCTGCTTCTTCTAATAAATAATTTAAGATTTCTGCGCTGGACAATTCTGTTCCGTCCTTACGCATTTTATTTAAGCTCTTAACAAATTCATTCTCATTAGCCCACTTTTCAACATTCTCTTTCGCTTCTTTTTTAGCTAAATAATCAATCCGGTCTTCTACAATTTCTTCTAAGTTTTTTTCTCCAGTCAGCAGTAAAATTTCAGCGACACTTAGACTGTCATATTTATTCAAAATGAATTTTAAACAAGCTAAAACTAATTTTATTTCAGCCGTTTCTAATAAGCCTGCGCGTGAAATAGCAGCTTTCAAACCTGCCTTGTGCAGAGAGTCCGCAACATCTTGACAAGCATAATTTGAGCGACACAAAATCGCCACATCACCTGGTTTTGCTAAACGCCATTCGGGTTCATCCTTTGGCATTATCCACATGCCTCTATCCAACATTCTTTTGACTGTCGAAGCAATGGCATTTTCCATCCAAGGCTTCCCAGGCAAGCGTTTTCCTTCACCGTCGTATTCCATGTGCCAGTGCTGAAGTGCTAAACTGGCTTCCTTTGGTTCGTCGATTTTATTAGCGCTACCTTCTTTTGCTTTTTGTAATCTTTTTGCTTTTAGAGCAACCTGTTCTTCTGGTAAATCTGAGAATGCTTTAGTAAAAATAGCATTCGAGCCCGCTACAATATCCTCTCGTGAACGCCAAGAATATTCTTGAATATTTTCGGGTTTGACGCCACCTTGTTTAGCTATCAATGCGAGCATTAATTTAGGGTCCGCTCCACGAAATCCATAAATAGATTGTTTCGGGTCACCTACCCAAATGGAGTGGTTAGCAAACTGAGACAATTGCCAAAAAATCTCTAGTTGTAATGGACTCGTATCTTGAAATTCATCGACCATTAAAAGGTCTAATTCATCTTTCAAAACTTCTTTTACTTGTTCATTGCGCAGCAATTTTTTGACTAAAACCTCCATGTCGGTGTAGTCAATCAATCCACGTTTTTTCTTATAATTATCATACTCTTCAATCGCCTCAATCGCTAAATCAAAAACTTGATAAATGAAACCTTGAATATCCGCATGAAAGGCGGGGTGAGATTCATGAGATTTTGCAAATTCAATTAAATCAGCAACAGCCTCACGGCTTTTTGCACCGACTTTTACTTTAGATATTTTCACCCATTCGTGCCAGTAAAGTTCGCCGCGCAACTTGAGGTCACGCAGCATACCTCGCAATGTCTTTGTTCCGCCAGCAGTCACTTTGGTAGAGTCTTCATTGGCTTCCAAAGCATCAATCGTATCTCCTAAATGTTTTTGTAATTGGAGTGGCCACCACTTCTCTGGTTTCTCCGACAACTCGCCCAAGAAAGGTTTGAAACTCTCGAAAGACATTGTTTTACTATTTTCTAAAACGTCTTTCTCAAAATCATTTGCACGCGCTATATCAGTGAGGCTACGTACTGTTTTTCGCCAATCAAAAAATTCCTTTTTATTCAATCCTAGACGATTACTCAGTTCCTCCATTCGCACAACACGTTCATTTGTCAATACAGTAGCGAGAGATTGATTGAAGAGAATCTGTTGGTCTTCATCAGCGATGATACTGACTTCGGGAGATACACCAGCTTCATAGGCAAAGCGCTGTAACAACTTGACACCCAAGCCATGGACAGTACCAATGAGCGCATTAGTAAGGTCATTCGCTTGCTCTGTCATGCCTTCTTCTAAAAGACGGACACGGACGCGTTCTTGTAGTTCAGCAGCAGCTTTTTTAGTAAATGTAGTCGCGATGATACCTGACGCACGGACACCACTTTTGAGTAGTTTGACCATTTCTTCGGTCAATCTATAAGTTTTTCCAGAGCCAGCGCCAGCAGATATGATTTGCAAATTTGGGTTCATATCGGCGAAGGTAAGGAAAAGTAAAAATTAAATTGGAATAAAGAGAAGGAAGAAAAGTAAAAAGTAGGAGAGTTGATTTTGCTTAAAAAGAATAGCCATTCTGACCTAAGATAATATTCTCTTGTCTGATTTGTTGTTCCTCTCTTTGTGCTATGTAATCTTCTGTTTTATCAACAAGTTGCCAGAGAGTAACGAGTTTACCATTGATGACTTTTTTTGAAAAATAGTAATCGTATATCCCTTGTAGTCCCTGATAGGTAGTTTGCACCTTAGCAAAAATCAGAGCTGGTTCTTCAGGCGTTAGTTGCTGAAGAATACCTAAAATACTATCAATAAACGGAAAATATCTTATTAGTGAGTCGCCATGTAAGGAGGAGGTATCGAATATCTGTTCATCGCTATCCACGATAAATCCAGCATCATCAAAAAGTATATTCTGTGCGTTTGTGATTATGTTATATTGTTTTCGATACAGCATCACTTATTAAATCTTTACCCAGAGAAAGGAATAATTCTTCTATGTTTTCTCCTGTTTTGGCAGAAGTTAAAAAATCATAAGACACATTAGTCGATGCGACAAAATCTTCAACATCTTGTTCAGATACTAAATCTCTTTTGTTTCCGATGACTTTAATACTTATCCCTGGGGCTATCTTTTTTAAGTATTCAATATCAGTTTCTAAATTTTTTATAGTTATCGGACGCGTTAAATCAAAGACATAAATAACTCCACTAGTCCCCAAAAAATAAGAATGAGGTACTTTGTCTTGTGAGATTTCTCCTGCGATATCCCAAATGAGTAAATTTAGCTCTTGACCATCAACTTCGACTACCTTCTTATCCACTTTAACACCTATGGTCGTTAAGTATTTTTCGTCAAATTTGCTGTATAGGAACCTATTAAACAAAGACGTTTTCCCCACACCAAAACTACCCGTTATTATTACTTTTTTACTAATCATTTTTTTGCTTTTGAATCATCCGGCACTACTTAGAGGTTTCGGAGAAAAAGTACTTTTCTAATTTTTCTTTTAGTGAAGAATTTAAATCTGTATTCACTTCTGTTATCGGGGTATTCATTTCTTGTTCGGCAAAAGTCAACAAGTCATTTGATAAGGTCTCTTTCTGCAATGCGGACATGGAGCCTCCTAATATAACAGCAAAATAATAGGAAGGAAAATTTTGCAGAAATATTCTATATCTATCATATTGAATCATCTCCAAATCTGCCTCTCCTCTTTCAAAAGCATCCTCTGCAAACGACTTGATTGCCGTCAACATACCTGCTACTAAATCTTCGTGTATTTTTTCATTTTTGGTCGCACTCCCTAACAAAAGACCACTATTTCTTTCTACAATTAAAATTTGCTCAATAATAGGTCTGTCTACTTCACTCAACACCTCGTCACTCATCTTTATTCCTAATACCGTACGGCGTACCCAACCCAAAGGTCCTTTATTTAAAGTCGCCTCCATTTGAGCATCAATACCTTCTTTCAATTGCTGAAATTGCTGTCCAATATATTTTTGAATCATTTTACCCAACTTAGGATACAATAAATCCAAAATTACTTCCTGAGAATTTTCTAATTTATTATCAATTATTTTTTCAACACTAAGCTGAAATTCTTTTGGGAAATTTTGCTTCATAAAAGCTAAATGTTCCTCTATAATTGGGCTAACTTTGGCTGATAAAAGTTCCTTATCGTCTAAGGTATGTTGCAAATTTTCTAAACTCTGTCTATCTTTTTTGAGTAAAATATCTTGCAACTGCTGTAACATTTGAGCTTCGCTCAAAGTATTAGACTTGCTATCTACGATATTTTCCCCTGTTAGTTTTATAGACATTATTTTTGCATCAATTTTTGACCAACCTCTGCTAACATCTTACCTAACGAGTCATTATCACTAGTGCGATTACTTTCTGTTTGTGACTGTAAGGTTTCTAAGCCGTCTCTCAACATATTTTCCAGATTATCAAAACGAGCACTCATTTCCTTTTCAATATTTTCAAGTCTTAATGCTGTTTCTTTCTGAAATGTAGCTAATTTTTCTCCTTGTTCTTCTGAAGCGGCTACCAATTTATCTTCTAAATGACCGAAACGTTGTTCGTATTCATTCATCTGCTGCCCCATCAGAATATTCCGAATCGTAGAAATTTCTCCTAAACCGAAGTTATCTGCACCGTTATTCGTATTTTTATCTGCCATGATTGTACTTTTGGTTTATAAGTAATATTATATGTTAATCTTTGTTGAAAATAAAACGCCGCGTATTCTTTATATCACCGATTTTGTCATTAGGCAACTTTTGGGCTATGAACTAATTGTGACAGATGATTTTCACTTTTTTAAAAAAAGTAGAGACACAAAAATCAATTATAGCCTAACTGTTAACAGTGGTGTTGATTTCTTCTTACCTCCACATTCTCTCTTATTTCAGACAGATATTAACCAACTAGATACAAATATCACTATTTTTTTTGAATTACCCTGCTTTTTCAAAGTCACAAATTGCGAAGCTAATTTTCCTTTCGATATTTTTGCAGCTTCTTTTTGGATACTCACCCGCTATGAAGAATACCTACCAAACGAGAGAGATATTCACGGAAGATTTATAGCATCTAATAGTTTAGCCTATCAAAAAGGCTTTTTGCAGCTTCCTATTATTCAGCTATGGGCAAAAGAATTATTCTTCGCCTTAAAGAGTATTTTTCCAGAAATCACCGCTCCTCAGCAACAACAATATCAATTTAAAGCAAGCTATGATATTGATATGGCTTGGGCTTATCGTGAAAAAGGAATTGTCCGTACAGTTGGAGGTATATTACAGGATTTACGAAATAGACGTTTTTCAAATCTACTCAATCGAGTATTAGTACTCAGTAACCAAAGGAATGACCCTTTTGATTCATTCTCTTTTTTAGAAGGATTGAATCAAAAATACAATATTCATCCAATTTTTTTCTTTTTGTTAGGTGATTTTGGAAAATTTGATAAAAATACCAAACACACAAACAAAAGCTTAGCATCACTAGTCCAAAAAATACACCAAAAACACGAGACTGGAATTCATCCTTCCTATGCTTCGAATAATAAACCGAATCAAGTAAAAACAGAAATCAATCGCTTAGCTCAAATCACTCAAAAAAAGACAACTAATAGTAGACAGCATTTCCTAAAACTAAGTTTTCCTGAAACGTATCAACGGCTAATAGACAATGGAATTAAGAGCGATTATTCTATGGGATATGCAGCAGATATTGGTTTTAGAGCGGGTGTAGGTGTGCCATTTCTTTGGTATAATTTAGAAAAAGAAGAAACGACAGATTTATTGATTTACCCTTTTCAAGTTATGGATGTAACGCTAAGAAATTATTTAAAATTAAATCCTGAAGAAGCATTTATCAAAGTGGTAGAGATTATTCATCTTATGAAATCCATTGGTGGTACTTTTATGACCTTGTGGCATAATTCCTCCTTTGCAGAACAAGATGGCTGGACTGCCGAATGGAAGGATTTATATGAGAAAATCGTTAAAGAGGCATCAAAAATCGATTGAGACAATCAATTTTTTCATTTTCTACTATCTATAATTGTCGCTTATACGCGTTTCTGCGTTAAACCATTTACACAAAATACCTTAATTTCGCCGCCTACGTTTTTCGTCTAACGAAAGGTGGAAAAAAATCACTGAGATGAACAGATGTATTCTTTTATTATTTTTTGTAATTTCACTCGCTAGTTGTAGCAACACCGAGACCATAGAAGTCAAAAATGATAATGGCGTCGTTATCGAAGCTTACACACGCAGTAAAAAAGACTTTGCCAAAGAGGGCGTTTACAGAGCATATGACGATGAGGGAAGACTGACAGAGGATGCCATGTATAAAAACGACACGCTCAATGGATTAAGAAAGATATATTTTGAAAACGGAAATATTGAAGCAGAAGAAATTTATGCGAATGGTGTTTTTAACGGTGTCTATAAAGGATTTTATGAAGACGGAAAACCAGAGCTTGAAGGAAATTATGTTAAGAATGAAATGGTTGGCATCTGGAAACGTTTTTATCCGACAGGACAATTAATGGAAGAGGTTATGTTCTCAGATAATAATGAAAATGGACCTTTTGTCGAATACCATGAAAATGGAAAAATTAAAGCAGAAGGTACTTACAAAAACGGTGATAATGAAGACGGCGAACTAAAGTTATATAATGAACTAGGCGTACTCGAACGTAAAATGAATTGTACTGTTGGTCGTTGCGTCACGACTTGGAGAAGTGAGGCATTAATAGAAAAAGAGGCGCAAGAAAACGAAATGGATTAGAAAGCAAAACAAATATGAAAAGATACTTATTACTAACTTATTTTTTATTGACAGGACTTTTTCTAACCGCTCAAATTGGCGGTACAAAGGTCTATGAATTTTTAAATTTACCTCAGTCCGCACGTGTGACAGCCCTTGGAGGTTATCTTTTTTCGGTTGTAGATGAAGATGTAAATTTAGCTTATTCAAATCCTGCTGCTCTTAATCCGATGATGAGTGGCGGTATTTCCTTTAATCATAATTTCCAGCTGGCAGACCTCAATAATGGACATGTTGCTTATGCGAAATACGTCAAAAAATGGGATATGACCCTGCACGGAAATGTGCAATACATGGGATATGGGGAATTTAATGCGACGGACGAGTTTGGTAATATCAACGGGACATTTACGGCAAAAGAATACGCCATGACAGTGGGTGCGGGGCGTCAACTCTATGAAAAATTATCTGTAGGTGTTAATCTACGCTTGATTTCCTCTCGCTTTGAAAGTTATAATTCATTAGGCTGGACGGGCGATGTCGCAGCCATGTATCAAGATACCGCAAGTTTATTTTCTGCAGCTTTAGTCTTTAAAAATATTGGCTCACAACTGACAGCTTATACCGAGGGACGCTTCGAAAGCATTCCTTATAATGCACACCTTAGTATCACAAAACGCCTGCGTCACTTACCATTACGCTTCTCTTTGATTTACTCTAATCTTAATCGTTGGAATATCTTATACGATGACCCAAATGCAGAAGACACTTTCTTATTTTTAGGGGGCGAAGAACCAGAAGAAAATAAATTTGGAATTTGGGCAGATAATCTGGCGCGACACTTTACTTTTAATACTGAATTGCTATTAGGTCCAAAAGACGGTTTTAAAATTCGTTTTGGTTACAATCATTTGCGCAAGAAAGAATTAAGCGTAACTAATTTTCGTAGTCTGACGGGCTTCTCTTTGGGCTTTGGAATGCGGGTTAAACGGTTCCGTTTTGATTATGGCCATGCTTTTTATCACCTGGCGGGTGGGAGTAATCATTTGACACTTTCTGTAGCTTTGGAAGAGTTTACTAAAACTAGGATAATTAAGTAATTTAGACCTTAGATTCCTCCATGGGATTATATCAAAAACGCCGCCTGAACCAATGTTCAAGCGGCGTTTCTAATTTTGCCAAGACCGAGTCTAATTTCACAATTCAACTGCTTCTATTTTATTAACCAAGGCATTTCGGTCAGTTTCTAAAACAGACATCAAATCAAATGCTTTCTCGCTGAAACCAGCCAATCCGAAAACTTTGTTTTCAGGAAACTGTAACGAACCATAACCCGCCAAATCAAAGCTATAAATAAACGGATTTGCGCCCGTTTTTGCTTTATAAGTATTTAATGCCGTAGTTGGGTTCGTATGACCTATCCAGCCTTGCATATCCGAAAAAATGACGATACGGTCGTAAGCTTTGTTCGCGCGTTTGAAAATAGAATGGAAGTCAGTACCGTGACCAACTTTATTATTTTTTTCAAATTTGCTTGCAAAATCCATTACGGAGTCACGCAAGTTATAGTTGATGTATCGTGCAGTATTACCAAATTCGATAATATCTGCATTACATTTTTTCGCTAAAATCATCGCAAAGGCAGCACCCATTTCATTACACAACATGTGTTGAGAATTAGAGACTTTTTGGTGCATAGAACCAGAGTTATCAATCACCACTAAGGTGTTTTCTAAATATGGAACATTGTTACAAGCAATATCAATCGCATCCTCTAAAGCACTACGCATTTTACGAGAGTGACGGTCACTAGACGCTAATTGCTTCCATGCGACAATCAAACGGAATGGCAATACCAAAGATTTTTTGATACGGTTTTCATCCACTAATTGACGGCAAGCGATGTTGACCAATTTGCTATCGTTCAACTCTGAGATGTTTCGTAAGTTACGAACCAAAGCAAAGTAACCCAATTTGCCCTCGCGCAATAATTCTGCCCAAGCACGCAATTTCAATTTCTGCTTTTCGATTTCATTACTGGCATTTTGACCAGCTTCGGTCAACATAGTCTCCCAAGTTTCGGTGTTTTTCAATGTACCGTCTACTAACTCTTGCAATGCTTTCGCATTTGCTTGAGTCGGCTGTGGGTGCACCATGTTCACCATATCAATCAACTTGATAGCTTTATTTTCGCCACGATACTTCGCGATTTGGTAACCATTGAATTTATCAAATGCTTGTGCAAAACCTTTTTTCATGGCATTCGGCAAATTTGTACCACCTTTAGCTTTGTAATAAGCCGCGATTTCTAACATATCATCAGGACGGCGAACTATCTGACGGTAAAATTCTTTTGCCCAGTCTGTACCCGATGCGTATGCCGCTAATTCACCCGCCAAAACGTGTGTAATAGAGCGCATTCCGTATTCATTACGCGCGAAAATAGCAGCTTGCGCCGCGAATTTTGGGTCTACCTTCGTCAACAAAACCGATAATTCCTTAAAAGCATCTTCTGCTTTTCGGTAAGTCTGATTTTGTGCAAAAGAAGTCAAAAGCAAAGAAGCCAATTGCATCTTCGGGCTTTGCACGAATGCTTCACCACCTGCGCGGTTGATTGTTTTTTGAGGTGCTTTTGCTTTGCGTAATAATTTATTGAATAAAGACATTTTTTTGGGTTTTGTAATCAGAGGAATGCCTCTAATCTTGTTAAAAGTTTCGTTTTAAAAAATCGGTGGAGAAAAATCGGAGAGAGTACATTAATACGGCGCGCTAACTATTTGCGCTACAAAACTATTTTAGCTTTGGCAGGATTTGCACCTGCAACCTCCGCACCCAAGAAGTAACTCTATTCCTCACTGCCACCTTTTTTGAATATATTTTTGAATAAAAATTCGACGGAGAAAAACGGAGAGAGTACGTTAGCTGCTCTACCATCTGAGCTACGAGACCATTCAATTAAATTGTGGTCCCGGCAGGGCTCGAACCTGCGACCCGCCGATTATGAGTCGAAGTAACTCTATTTCCTCACTGCCGTCGATTTTTTTATTCAATTGAAACTTTCTTAAAGACTTAAAAGAAAAAGGAGAAAAAATTGCGTTGAGTTTTGGATTCAATCAAAATGAAGTAACTCAGATGCTCACTACCGTTTTTAGAGCAGCGGAGAAAAATGCTAAGCGTAATGTATTTCATTGGAAGTGAAGTAACGCTGTAGCTAACTGCCGCTGCCTGCTCTTTTGTTTAAGTCTTTCAAGGGTACAAAAGCTCTTTTGCTTTATTTAAGTTCCTTGTGAAAGTTAATTTTTTAAAATTGTTTGTTTGTCGTTGTTGACAATGCAAATATGGGGGAAGCAGTACGCAGTCTTTTTGCGCAGTAAAAAATATAATTTATTTTTATCTAAAAAAATAAACACCACCAAACCTAAATAACTGAATGTCAACAAGTTAACATCAAAATATTTTTTCAAAAAAAATAATTGTAAATATGTAGCTAATCCAATCCAATTACCATTCAGTCACATTTCGTCCCTTTTAAAGCGAAGTGAAGAACAATTTTTATCTTTATTGCATTATAACTAGGATTGATAAAAGAATTCAAACACACAAACCATGCAAACCATTACGAAAATAATTTTTCTCCTTATTGCCTTAATCAGCATTTC
>CALDUB010000430.1 GCA_937923465.1 uncultured Saprospiraceae bacterium | reverse complement strand
GCAGAAAGATTTGTCAGTGACCCATATCATGAAACAGCTGGCGCAAAAATGTATCGTAGTGGAGACTTAGCGCGTCATCGTGAAAATGGTGTAATTGAATATCTTGGAAGAGTTGATTTTCAAGTTAAATTACGTGGATTTCGGATAGAATTAGGAGAGATAGAAGCACGATTAGAAGAACATATTGCTGTTGCTCAAGCAGTTGTAGTCATGCGCGAAAGCGACACGGGCGGACAGTACTTGGTCGCATTTTATACAGGCGAAAAAGTAGCAAATGAGATACCGTTTATTCATTATTTAGCGGGGCATTTACCAGAGTATATGATACCGACTCATTTCGTATATTTGGAGGAGTTTACTTTGGGGTCGAGCGGAAAAGTGAAGCGAAAAGACCTGCCACAGCTTGAATTATCGCAAGCAAATACAAAAACAGAGTACCTTGCACCGAGCACTCAGATTGAGGAGTTATTGGCTGAAATGTGGGAGGAGATTTTACAAATTGAGAAGATTGGTATCCATGATAATTTCATTGAAATGGGCGGTCATTCTTTGACGGCGATTCGTTTGGTTTCGCGGGTTATGGAAACCTTTGATTTGACATTGCCGATTAATTTGGTGTTCAAAAAGCCAACAATTGCTAGCTATGCCGCGCATGTCGAGGAAACAATTGTAGCTTTGCTGGAAGAAGAGGAATAAAATAAAATGAACACAAAACAAGGTTATCTATACGCCGCAACGGGCAAACAATTTACGGACGAAGCGGCGGCATCTGTTCGGAGTCTTCGTCGGTTTAATCCGCAGGTGCATGTGACCTTGATAACGGATAATCCTTGTGTTTATGCAGAGTTTGACGATATCCAAATTGTAGATTTTGACAGTTCTGATATTAATTGGAAAAAAGGCTTATTATATAAAGCACTTGCGCTGCAAAATTCTCCTTACGAAAAGACATTTTTTGTTGATACAGATACTTATTTTACCGAGGAATGTGCGGAGCTATTTGAGCTATTAGAATACAACGATATTCTTATTGCGCATTCGCCAGCGGATGTTTCCAAAGTGGTTATTGACGGTAAAGAAATTGAAGGTTATCATCCTTATAACACAGGTGTAGTTGTTTATAAAAAGACACCAGAAGTCGTTCAATTATTCAAAGATTGGTTAGCGACTTATCAGGAAAAATTTGATATTTATCCTTCTGACCAGACGCCATTTATGGAAGCTTTATTGAAAAATAAAGTACGCTTATATGTCTTACTGCCTTTCTATAATTTCCGCGAACATTTCATGGTTTCTTTGCCACCTGGTCGGGTGAAAATTATTCACGGACGCCCACGAGATGTCTTAGATTTGGAGCGTAGAATAAATGAAAATATAGGACATAGAACTTGGCTACCAAGACGCGAAAAGATAATTTTCAGACAGCCAAAATCACTAAAGAGACGCTTAAAGAATGCCTTACCAAAAGGTGTTCTTAATCTTTATCGTAAAATGAAATCTTAGCCGTATATAAATATTGTACGGAATAACCAATAACTTAATAACCAATAACTAACTTGCCTCACATCGTCGTCATAACTTCTGGTCTCACAGGTATTTTAAACGCAAGTTTTGAATTGATGCATCGCTTAGAAAAAGCTGGGCATCAGGTAACTTGTGCTTGCCCAAAAGACCTTGGCGAAAAAGTCAAACTGCAAGGCTTTGCTTATAGGCAGTTATTAGCTGTAAACTATGAACCTGCACCTGAGTTACCTGCTTTCAAAGAAAATTTTAGAAAAGTAAAAAGATTACTTTATAAATGGATAAATCGTAAAAAACGGCAGAAAGAAGCAATTGCAGCGCTCGGAATGAAAGATTTTGAGGAGAAAATAGAGCAATTAAAGCCTGATTTATTGATTTTGGATGTGGAGTTACACGAGCATATTATGACGGCAGTTGCGCGAAAAGTACCTGTTTTATTACTCAGTCAGTGGTTTTCATTGTGGGAGAGAGAAGGTTTGCCGCCGCTTTTACACGATACCATTCCTGGAATAGGGGAGAGTAGCAGTCCTGCTGCGATTAAACAAGCTTGGTACAAAATAAAGCAGCAGCGGAAAAAGGCTTTTTTTAAAAAGAAAATCCGTAGTGGAGGGACAAACAGGCGGACGATTTTACAAAAATATGCAGCTCAAATTGGTTTTCCAAAAGCGTATATTTCTGAAAATTTTTGGCCTGGTCCATTTACTTATTCGGAGCTGCCAGTTATCAATATGACTGCGGAAGAATTGGAATTTCGACACGAACATAGACCCAATTCTTTTTATGTTGGTCCAATGGTTTTTGCAAAACGAAAGGATACCAATACAGATATCGAAGTTAACGCAAAATTGGAACGGATTTTCTCAGAAAAAGAGACTCAGGGCAAGAAATTAATTTACTGTTCGGTCAGTACTTATCGACAAGGCGACACGACTTTTTTACAAAGTTTGTGCGAGGCGGTAAAAGACAAAAAAGAGTGGATTTTAATTATAGGATTAGGCGGTATGTTAGAAAAAGACGTTTTAGATAATGTGCCAAATAACGTGCATCCCTTTAAGTGGATACCACAATTAAAAGTACTAGAAAAAGCAGATTTATCAATCAATCATGGCGGTATTCACACGATTAATGAGTGCTTGCATTTTCGAGTCCCGATGTTGATTTATTCTGGTAAAAGGTCTGACCAAAATGGCTGTGCGGCCCGTGTTCATTATCATGAGGTAGGTATTATGGCGGATAAAGATTTGGACAGTACAGAGGATATTCAACGAAAGATTAATACTGTTTTATCCGATAAAAAGTACGCAAATAAAGTGGATAAAATACAGACAGAAATAGAGGAGTCAAGAGAAAAAACTAAAATGGAAAACTTGGTCAATCTTTTTTTAGAGAAGAAAAAAACATGTTAAAAACCTACTTAGCACGTGCAAAAAAGAAAACGCTTCAAAACGTTTTTCGTCTCTATGACAGTATAGCGGACACAGAAATGTATGCTGAGTATTCAAATTATAAGATAGGATATGATAACCCCGATTATCAATTTGCTAAAACAGATATTTGTTTTTTACATTTACCGAAATGTGCGGGTACTTCTTTTGCCAAAATCTTAAAAAAAGACCCCAAAAATAGATTTAAAGAACTTTTAATACATCGCCCTATATCGCTAACTTGTCCGCCGTCGGAATATCGGTATGTTACGATAATGCGAGAGCCAACGAGTCGCGTTTGGTCACTGTATAAAATGATGTTGCGGCAGCCCGAAGGCTATCCGTATCGCAAACACGCCCTACGCGGTCTAGAGTTTTTTTGTCAAAAAAACAAGGCAGCTAGAAATATGGTTTGTCGCTATCTGTCGGGAGAGATGAAAGGAGAACCCGATGCACAGACTGTCGAGAAGGCTTATGCAAATTTGCAGCAATTTTATGATGTCATCAACTTTGATAACTTTGCAGTCGAAGCCTCCGATTTTTTAGAAAAACACGACATCCCATTTGAGAAAATACCTTCAGAGCGAAAAGCAAAATATGCTGGACCAAGCCCCAAAGAACAGATATTACTCCAAAAATATAACCAATGGGACATCCGTCTTTTTGAGAAATGGCAAACAGAACGAAAAACATGAGTCTAAAACGAAAATTAAGGAAGTTGCGCTGGAAGTTGTTAGGTAATCCTAAATTGACCAGTAAACGCTATCCGACTTATTGGTTTCAGAAGGTTTTGGGAGATAAGAAGGCACAAATCGTCCAAATTGGCTCTAATGACGGGCGAGCTGGTGACCCTCTTTATCATCTTTTACATAAAAAAACGACTTGGTGTGGTCTGTTTGTAGAGCCAGTTTCGTATATATTTGAGAGATTAAAAACGAACTACCCTGATGACGCCCGTTTTCGCTTTGAAAACTCCGCGATTAACAAAGGAGAGTCTTTAGAATTTCATTGGGTAGACCCTGTGGCAAAAGAGCATTTGACAGATTTACCGTTTTACTTCGACCAATTAGGTTCTTTTGATAAAAGTCACATTGTCAAGGCTTTAGACGGTATATTAGAGCCTTATATTATCTCTGAGAGAGTAAACGGAATCACCTTAAATGGCTTATTAGAAAAACATCAAATTTCTGATTTTGATATTCTTCATATTGACGTAGAGGGCTATGATTGGGAGGTGCTTTCGCAATTAAATCAAGAGAAATATCAGCCATCTTTTATTCTTTATGAAGGTGTTCATTTATCAAAAGTAGATTTGAAAAAGTCTTCTGATTTTTTAGAACATAATTACCTTCTATTCAAACATGAAGGAGACATTTTGGGAGTAAATAAAAAGATAAATTCGAAATTTTTGAAGGGAATAAAGAGAAATTTGGTGGCTTTAAATTTAGAGACTTATCAAAGCAAAACGAAGTAAATGAAAAAACTCATAGCACGTATCTGCTTTCGTATTGCTGTTTTTTTCAGACAATTAGGAAAGAAATTTACGCCATTAGATGCTACAAGACAGCAAATAGTGGCAGATTGGAAAAAGCAAGAAGGAGAGAAGAAGTTGAGGTATGAATATGATTTGCCCGCGCGACCAGTGGTTTTTGATTTGGGAGGATTTGAGGGAGATTGGGCGAGTGAAATCGCGGCGCGTTATCAAGCGAAAATAGAACTTTTCGAACCGCACCCCATTTTTGCAGCGAATATAGCACAGCGTTTTAAAGGTAATCCTGATATCAATATCCATGTTTTTGGATTGGGCGCAAGAGATGAAAAGTTAAATTTAGGAACGGACGCAGAGTCGACTTCTACTTTTAAAACTCAAAATACAGCAAGTGTAGTCGAGGTAGATTTAAAAAATGCCAAAGACTTCATCTTAAAAGGAGGTTTTTCGCAAGTAGATTTGATGAAAATTAATATCGAAGGCGGCGAATACGAACTATTAGAACATCTAATTGAAGAAGGTTTAATCTCAAAAATCAAAGAATTACAAATCCAATTTCACCATTTTGTTCCCAATGCAATAACACGCATGAAAGCTATCCAAAAAGAGTTATCGAAAACACACGAATTGACTTATCAATTTGAGTTTTTATGGGAAAATTGGAGAATAAAGAAATAGCGTAATTTTTAATGTGTAGTCCATTAGCAAAAACTAAAACTACCAACACTCAAAAAAAGCTAACCCCCGTAAATGGTCACAATCAGACTAAAAGCCGGAATGGGCAATCAAATGTTTCAGTACGCTTTCGGGCTGCGCACGGCGCGCGCTTTGGGTGTGGATTTACGTATCGACTTGTCCTTATTGTTGGACCGGGCGCGTGGTGACCAGCACGTCTACCGGGACTATGATTTGACGATTTTTAATGTGCCGCATGATTTCATCATTAGCCCGACCATTCTACGTACTTTGTATAAAACGAAGTCTTCAAAAGTCTGCAAACTCACGCGTAAATGGGTCGCAAGAGGCAAAAACTATGTAAAAGAGCCCTTTTTTCACGTATCAGAAGACATTTTAGCTAATCCAACGGACAATACTATCTACGAAGGCTGGTGGCAAAGTGAACGTTATTTTTCAGATATTGCGCCTGAAGTTAGACAGGTTTTTACCTTCGTACATCCCATAATAGAACAGTCAAAAGACCTCCTACAAGAAATTAAAAGTACCAATTCGATTTGCCTGAATGTCAGACGGACAGACTTTTTAAAGACAGATAATCTCAATACGACCAATCAAGATTATTTTGTCAAGGCAGCTCACAAAATGGCGGATAGTATCGAAAATCCTCATTTTTTCATCTTTTCTGATGATGTGAAGTGGTGCGCTGAAAATCTAAATTTACCTTATCCGACTACCTTAGTTGACCACAGTCACAAAGGTATTAAGTTTGGAAATTATATGCAATTGATGAAGGCATGTAAGCACTTTATCATTCCAAATAGTTCCTTTGCTTGGTGGGCGGTTTGGTTGAACGAAAACGAAAATAAAAAAATCATTGCACCTACGAAATGGTTCAATGAAGGGGAGTATGATACATCGGATTTGGTGCCGATGAGTTGGCAGAGAATGTAATTTAGTTACTATGTTTTTACTTATTTTTCAAATAAGATAATAACCAAAACAACACAAGTCGCTGGGACTTGACGACGGCGAAGCCATACCCAAAATTAAGATAATGAATAAAACTACTTTACTCGCACTACTTGCAATTGTCTTATTATCAAGTAGTTGTGTGCAATATAAAGATGTTTTGAGTTATGAGGAAACACCCGTTTTTCCTACGACAGCTCAGGCAATTACTAATTATCAGCCGATAGTTATACAGCCCAATGACATCCTACAAGTTACAGTGAGTAGCCTAGCGCCCGAAGCTGCAGCACCTTTTAACGGCTCAGGAGAAGGCGGTTATATGGTAGACGCCTCGGGCAATATTACACTGCCAACTTTGGGCGATATTCGGGTGGCAGACTTAACTTTAGAAGAGATAAAAGCAACTTTTAAAAAGCAACTCCAACCTTATTTTTCAGAAACTCCAATAGTTAACGTTCGCTTACAAAACTTTAAAGTGAGCGTCAATGGAGAGGTTGGAAGTCCAGGTATTTTTGCAGTAGCAAATGGCCGTATTACCATGATTGAGGCTATCACGCGTTCGGGTGATTTTACTCCTTATTCGCGTCGGGATAGCATTTTGATTATTCGAGAATTTAACAACGAGCGTAGTTTTGGTTACATTGATTTTAACTCTGCGGCGGCATTTGACTCTCCCTATTTCTATCTCAAACAAAATGATGTCGTCTATGTACGACCAACGAAAACCAAAGTAGCAACGGTGCGTGACCCTGCCACCCGGATTTTACCCTTTGTTAGTATTGTTACAGGTTTGACTGCTTTGATTTTAACTATTCTAAGATAAAACGCCTACTAACAGCAACCCATTTCCTGACAACATTGTATGAATAATATAAATCAAGATTTAAATAAAAACAAGCAAGACGAGCTTATTAAACTTGACCTTAAACGGTGGTTTTTTCGTCTTTTATCCCACTGGTGGTTATTTGCCATCTGTTTGGGTGTGGCGATGTATGGGGGTTATTATTACGTAAAAAATGCAGTGCCTTTATACTCTACGAATGCAACTTTATTGATAAAGGACGCGGGAAAAAGTGGGGGAATATCAGAGGTAGGAATTTTATTGGCGGAAGGATTGGCTGGTGGCGGAAAATCAATGGACAATGAGATTCAGATTCTGAAGTCTCTGACCTTGATGGAAAAAGTGGTAGCAAAAATGGATGCTAATATTGCTTTTTTCAAAGAAGGTGAAGAGAAAGAAATAGAACTGTATACTGAATCTCCTTTAGTTTTAGACACTTTTGCTTTTATTGGTGCGCGTCCGTTTGGCTTATCATTTTACTTAGAAGTAGAAGATGATAAAACTTTTGGGTTTAGATATTCAAAAGAAGAAGCTTTAAAAAGGTATAAATACGATGAAATTTTCACCACAGAAGCGGGCATTTACGAGGTTTCCTTGCGAGAAGGAAAAAGATTAGTTCCAGGTAATTATCGTATACAAATTCGTCCTAAAGAACTCGTTGCTTATTCTTTTAAAGGGCGGGTTTTCATTCAAAGAATTGGTAGTCAAACGGCATCTAGTATTTTGAGTTTGCAAATGACAGACCCTATTCCTGCGCGCGCACGTGATGTCGTTAACACATTGATTGAAGTTTATAACGAAGAAGAAATCGAGGATAAAAACAGGGTTTTGCTATCTACTTTAGATTTTATCGATGAACGGGTAAAAATATTAACGAAAGAGTTAGACCTTGTAGAAGGAGGAATTCAGGATTTTAAAAGTAGAAATTCGATTTTAACGGATAATGCCGCATCTAGTAGAAGTTATGCCGTTGGAGAAATCCGGTCGGCTCTAGACAGGCTGTCAGATTTAGAAGTTAAGAAGGAATTACTCAGTTCTTTGGGAACTTTGGTGCGGAGTGATTTACAAAATAAAGAACTGATTCCTGCCAATCTAATCGCAGACAATCCAGTATTAGGAGGCTTGGTCGGTCAGTACAATAGCTCTCTTTTAGAACGTGACCGTTTGATTGTTTCTGCTAGCGCACAAAACCCAACGCTTATTCTTTTAGAGCAGCAGATGATAGATATTCGCGCTTTGATTTTAGAAACTATCCAAAATTTACGTCAGGATTTGAATATCCCGATGCGGACTATTCAGGCTAAAATAGATAAGTTGGAACGGAATATCAGTACTGTTCCAAGTATGGAAAAAGCGCTTTTAGAGCAAAAGAGAACGCAGTCTATCAAAGAAAATCTCTTTCTTTTTCTCCTGCAAAAACGAGAAGAAACCGCCCTCTCAGAAGCCGTCACCGCACCCAATACACGTATCGTTGACAGGGCACGGACACCAAGCTATCCGATTTTTCCACAGAAGCGAATGATTTATATGGCTTGTGCCGCCTTAGGTTTGATTGTGCCGCTTTTATTGGTGACCTTGTTAGGATTTTTTGAGACGAAAATTCAAGCAGAAGACATGATAACGGACTTGACGAGTATTCCTATTCTAGGTCGAATTGCGTTCTCTAAAAAGAAGGAAAATATCGTAGTGAAGAAAGGGACACGCTCTGCTATTGCAGAAATGTTTAGGCTGTTACGTACTAATCTGAATTATCTGAATGTTAAGCAAGAAAAGCAAGTTTTAGTCATTACTTCCTCCGTTTCGGGAGAAGGAAAATCCTTTATCGGATTGAATTTGGCGATGACAATTGCCCTGTCTAATAAGAAAGTTATTTTGTTAGGAATGGATATGCGTAAACCTAAGATGTATCAATATCTTGGTGTAGAAAATAACGTTGGCATCAGTAATTATTTGGTGCAACAAGCTGAATTAGAGGATGTTGTACGTGTTTTTCCAGATAATAAAAATCTTTTCTATATCACTAGTGGTGCGCTTCCTCCTAATCCTGCGGAATTAATTTTGTCCGATAGAATGGAAGAATTAATGACAAGATTAAAAGCAGAATACGATTATGTTATTATTGACACTCCGCCAATTGGTTTAGTATCTGATGCATTGCTTTTACGTCAGTATGTAAGTAATATTTTAATTGTAATTCGTCAAAAATATACTAAAAAAGCAATGGTGCGTGACTTGGACACACTCTATAAAAATGACGAACTGAAAGGCGCAGGTTTGGTCTTTAATGCAGTTAAAATGGGGCGTGGATACTATGGCTATGGTGGCTATAATTATGGTTATGGGCAGGGCTATTATACCGAAGAGGATTAGACAAACTCTTACTTATTCTTTCATTTTCATTTAAAAAATTACGATGCTTTTTTCAATAAAAAACATAAGTAAACTCATAAAGGCAGACAAGCGGCAACGTAATATTTATAAATATAAATTGCTCAATGACATCGCACACCGCAATGGCTGGCGCTTGTACAGTCCTCGTTACGCACCTTGGAAGAATGAAGAATATAATACAGTCATACAAGCTGGTGGATATGTATTCAACGATAAAAAATTCATGATTTATCAGCTTGCCAAAGGAGTAGAGCACCTGGCAGGAGATACGGCAGAATGTGGTGTATTTAGAGGTCATGGTTCGTGGCTAATTCTAAATGCAGGCGGTAGAAAAGACCGTCCGCATCATATTTTTGACTCTTTTGAAGGTGTGTCTGAGCCAGAAGTTGTAGACAATCATCCGGATGCAGGAAAGCATGGCTGGAAAAAGCACGACATGGCGCATCCTTATGAATTGATTGAAGAAAAATTCAATAATTTTCCGCAGGTTAATTTGTATAAAGGTTGGATTCCTGCTCGTTTTGAAGAGGTTAAAGGTCGCACTTTTAGTTTTGTGCATATAGACGTGGATTTGTATCAACCGACATATGATAGCGTTGCGTTTTTTTATGATAAAATGGAAAAAGGTGGTATCATTCTCTGCGATGATTATGCCTGTCCAGGAACCCCCGGCGCATTCAAAGCCATGAATGAATTTTTAGCAGATAAACCCGAAAATATCGTGACAACGGTACCCGGGTCAGGATTTTTTATAAAGCAATAATGTAAATGCCAAATCAACAATCAGTTTTTCTAATCGCCGAAATCGGACAAGCCCACGACGGTAGCCTCGGCATCCTACACAGCTATATCGACGCCTTGGCAGAGACAGGAATTGACGCCATAAAATTTCAAACGCACATCGCAGAAGCCGAAAGTAGTAGTGCCGAACCATTCCGGGTCAACTTTAGTTTTGAGGATGCGACGCGTTATGATTATTGGCAGCGCATGTCTTTTACTAAAGAACAATGGATTGGGATAAAAGAGCACTGTGAAGAAGTTGGATTGGAATTTATGTCCTCTCCGTTTTCGCAGGCAGCGGTTGATTTATTAGAAGAAATCGGTGTGACGCGTTACAAAATCGGTTCGGGCGAAGTGAATAACTTTTTGATGCTCGAAAAGATTGCAAAAACAGGCAAACCCATTATTTTATCCTCTGGAATGTCTTCTTTTACGGAGATAGAAGAAGCCGTTGATTTCTTGACGCCTTTCGGTAATGATTTGACAATTTTACAATGTACAACGAGCTATCCGACGCCTCCCGAGCGTGTCGGACTCAATGTAATAGGGGAGTTAAAACAACGTTTTCCGACCTTGAAAATTGGTTTATCTGAGCATACGGCGAAAATATATACAGGCATCGCAGCGGTAGCTTTGGGTGCAGAAGTATTAGAATTTCATGCCGTTTTTGACCGCAGAATGTTTGGTCCAGATGCTAAAAGTTCTTTAGAAATTGATGAAATAAAACAACTGGCGGAAGGTGTCCGATTTATAGAAAAGTCATTGCAAAATCCAATTGATAAAAGCGACAATTCAGAATATACTGGATTGAAAAAGATATTTGAAAAGACTTTGGCAGTGAATAAAGATTTACCTGAGGGGCACATTTTGACCTTTAATGATTTGGAGGCTAAGAAGCCAGCTAAGATGGGAATTGCCGCAGCAGAGTTTCGGAATGTGATTGGGAAAAAATTGAAGGAAGGGAAGAATAAGTGGGATTTTCTGAAATCAAGCGACATATAAGAATTGTATAATTAACAGTAAAAAACAAACCATCTAATTGAGAAAAATAGCAGTAGTAGTCACCGCCCGCCCATCCTACAGTCGCATCAAAACGGCACTCGCGGCAATTGATGCACATCCAGATTTAGAACTACAATTAGTCGTCGCAGCATCCGCCCTTCTAGGTCGCTATGGCAACGCCGTAGATGTTATGGAAAAGGACGGTTTTAAAATTGCAGCGCGTGTTTTTAATGTCTTGGAAGGTGGAAACCTAGCCGCGCAAGCCAAAACAACTGGTTTGGGTATAATCGAACTCACCAATGTTTTTGAGAACCTAAAACCAGATGCCGTTGTCACAGTTGGAGACCGGTTTGAGACGATGAGTACGGCAATTGCCGCATCGTATTTGAATATTCCTTTAGTCCATATCCAAGGTGGAGAAGTGACTGGAAATATTGACGAAAAAGTGCGCCATGCTATTACTAAATTGTCTGATTTGCACTTTGTGTCGAGCGAAAAAGCAAAAGAGCGCGTTTTAAAAATGGGGGAGAAAACGGATACCGTTTTTATGACGGGTTGTCCGTCGATTGACTTGGCAGATGAAGTTAAGAAGGATTATAAACTTGATTTTAATCCTTATCAAAAATATGGTGGAGTAGGGGCAACACCAGATTATTCGAAAGGATATCTGGTAGTTATGCAGCATCCGGTGACGACAGAATATGGCGCAGCACGTCAACACATTGAGCAGACCATGCAAGCAGTTTATGATTTAGAAATACCAACCTTTTGGTTTTGGCCCAATGTAGATGCAGGTTCGGATGGGACTTCTAATGGTATTCGCTCTTTTCGCGAGTCACATGATTTAGAGCATATTCATTTCTTCAAAAATATGGAGCCCAATGACTTTTTAAAAGTCTTAAAAAACAGCCTTTGCCTCGTCGGAAACTCTAGTGTAGGGATACGAGAATGTAGCTACTTGGGCATACCTGTAGTTAATATTGGCGGTCGCCAAGCAGGGCGTGAACGGGGCGAAAATGTTCTCGATGTGGTATATGACAAAATAAGTATCAAAAAAGCGATAGAAGCACAAATGTCGCATGGTACTTATGGCTCAAATGCTATTTATGGTTCGGGTAATGCTGGTTTGCAAATTGCAAATTTATTAGCGACAGAGGCTTTGAATTATTCTAAAATTCTACAATATTAAAGCGTATTACGCCCGTTCTACGGCGTGACACCACACAATAACACGCCGTAGAACGGACGTGACACCTTATTAAATTTGCTTTTTAATTCCATAGAATACGCCCTTTTTCTCCCTCTCGTTTTCGTACTGTATTGGTTCGTCACGCACAAAAATCTACGCATTCAAAATGCTTTTATCGTTTTGGTTAGCTATATTTTTTATGGCTGGTGGGATTGGCGTTTTTTGTCTTTGATTATTTTTAGTTCTGTAGTTGATTTTGTGTTGGGACAGAGGATTGAATTAGCACAAGAAAGAGCTTATAATGAAGATAGAGGTTTTAAAGCCAAGCATCTGCTATATTTATCTCTGTTCGTCAATCTTGGGCTACTCGGAGTTTTCAAGTATTATGATTTTTTTATTACCGAATTTATAGCTGCTTTTGGTGGTTTAGGAGTTGAACTACATACAAGCACTTTACGCATCATTTTACCCGTTGGCATCAGTTTTTATACTTTTCAAACGCTGAGTTATACCATTGATGTCTATAGAAAAAAATTACCAGCAGTATATGATTGGACCGTATTTTTTGCCTACGTAAGTTTCTTTCCTCAGCTAGTGGCGGGTCCGATAGAACGGGCGACGCAACTCATTCCACAGTTTAAAAAGCCTCGGTATTTTGACTATGACCAAGCCAAAGACGGCATGCGTCAAATCCTTTGGGGCTTGTTCAAAAAAATGGTTATTGCGGACAATTGTGCGCAGATTGTCGATAGCGTTTTTAATAATTTTGAGACGCAGGATACAGGAATGCTTGCGCTCGGTGCAGTACTTTTCGCCTTTCAGATTTACTGTGATTTCTCTGGTTATTCTGATATTGCAATTGGGACGGCGCGGCTGTTTGGATTTAAGTTAATGCGAAATTTTTCTTATCCATATTTTGCCCGTGATATTGCAGAGTTTTGGCGGCGTTGGCACATTTCTTTATCTACTTGGTTTCGTGATTATGTGTATATTCCAATCGGTGGTAGTCGCGTCAATAGCAAAGCCAAGCTCATCCGAAACATCTTTATTATATTCCTTGTTAGCGGATTTTGGCATGGCGCCAATTGGACTTTTGTCGCATGGGGTTTTTTACATGCACTTTATTTTCTTCCTTCTATTTTAAGAGGAAATAACCGTAAAAACTTAGATACTATTGCTCAAAATCGGGCATTGCCAACGCTTAAGGAGTTAGGACAAATGCTTTTTACTTTCGCTTTGGTCTGTATCGCATGGATATTTTTCCGTGCAGAAAGTATCGGTGACGCCTTTGATTATTTAACGCGAATGGCGACTAATTTAAACTTCAATCCGCGACCTTTCCGCAAAAATATCTTTCTCTTACTCGGAATCGTTATTTTCATTTCAGTAGAATGGCTGCAACGCCGAAAAGCGCATGGATTCGAGTTTGATGAAATGAAATTGCCGCAAATAGCACGTTCTACTATTTATCTGGTGACGGCTTTGGCGATTTTACTATTTTCTGTCAGCGGGGGAAATGGATTTATTTATTTTCAGTTTTAATGTCCTTATTCTTTAAAAAAATAGCACTCTATATATCGCTAATCTTCCTTCTGAACTTAGCAGTTGGCGCATGGCTAAAATCCTACGAATCAGTAGACTTAAAAGAAGCGGGTATCTTCTTCTCCGACCTCCGCTGGGAGGATTATTATAATCTAGAAAAGCCAATAGATGCTCTGATTTTAGGGTCTTCGCATGCATATCGCAGCTATCATCCCGCGACGATAAAAAAAGAATCAGGTTTTAAAAACGCTGTTTTTAATTTTGGTAGTTCTGCACAATCGCCCGTAACGGGCTTATTCATTTTAGAAGAAGTCTTAAAAACGCATAAACCTAAAGTAGTCATTTTAGACCTTTATGTCATGGCATTGACGAGCGATGACCAACTCGATAATGGGCGCATCAATTATCATTCTATGCAGTCAGGAGCTGTTAAAAGAGACTTTTTGCAAAAGGGTTTTGGCTTCTCTGAACAAGTTAAATTGCTATTTTTTCCAAGTTTTGTCTATCGTGACCATTTCAAACATAAGGTCAATAAACTATTTGGGCGCAATTTTTTACCCGTTGGCAAAGGTCAATATGATACACATGGTTTTGCCTTCAATACGGATACATTAGCCTTGGCGAAATTGCAATATGATAATCAATTCAGCCGCTTTGATATTCATGCAGACCAAATGACCGCTAAAAACTTAGCCTACACACAGAAAATCATTGACCGCTGCAAATCTGCTAATATTCCTCTCGTTTTAATGAGTTCGCCGATGCCAAGGCTTTCCGTCAGTTTCATTGAGGAATACCCACAGATTTCTACTCAATTTGGTCGCTTAGCGAAAGAAAATGGATTGCCTTTTTTTGATTTCAATCAAGAGACAATAGAAGAGGTGAGAGATGAATACCATTATTTTGACGATGACCACATGAACTTAAACGGCGCAAAAATATTTTCGAAGCAGGTAGGAAGTCTTATAAAAAAGCAATTAGATAAATGACAATACTCGGTCTCATACCCGCACGCGGAGGCAGCAAAGGTGTCCCGCGCAAAAATATTAAACTTTTAGGTGACAAACCTTTGATTGCCTATACAATCGACGCAGGATTAGAGTGCGCAGAGGTAGACGAACTAGTTGTTTCGACGGATAGTTTGGAGATAGCGGAGACGAGTAAAAAATCGGGTGCAAAAGTCCCATTTATGCGTCCCGCAGCCTTGGCAACTGATAAATCACCGAGCATTGACACAGTCATTCATGCGGTAGAGTTTTACGCGGCGCAAGGTCAGCATTTTGATGCCGTTTGTTTATTGCAACCAACTTGCCCGTTTAGGACAGCAAATGATATTACGGAGGCAATAAAAACCTTTAAAAATAAAAATGCAGATAGTCTTATTTCGGTGCGAGAAGTGCCGCATGAATTTAATCCGCATTGGACATTTGAGACAGAAGAAAACGGTTTTCTAAAAATTGCAACGGGTGAAAAGCAGATAATTACGCGCCGTCAAGAATTGCCAAAAGCATACCACCGCGACGGTTCAATTTACATTGTAAAAACAGCTATTTTACTATCTCAAAGGTCTTTGTACGGAGAGAAAATTGCTTTTCATGTTTCGGAAAATCTGGTGCACGTAAATATCGATACTTTAGACGATTGGGCGAAAGCAGAAAAACATTTAGACCTTGACAAAAAACACTAAAGATATTTCACCACAAACAGATATTTGCTACGTCATCGCGCACGGTTTTGCGGCTCGAATGCTGCTTCAAACTGGTCTAATTCAGCAACTTTTAGAGCAAGGCAAAACTATCGCGATTATAGCTCCAGATATCTCGGATAATAACTTGGTTGCGCTCAATTCTCATCCAAAAATAACCCTCTATGAATCTTCTGCGGACACTAACATTTGGAGTGATAATTATCTATTCAAGCGTAAATATTTTTTAGAAGATATTAAGTCTAATCCTGCTTTGTGGGAGAAGCATATTCAAGCGACGCGCTACAATACTTCAAAGCATCCGTGGCGACTTATTCGACCATTTTTTTATGGTGGAATCTACCGTTTAAACAAGATTTTTCCGAGTATTAGAGAGCGATTTGCTGCGCGTGAAAGTGAAAACTTACGGTCTCAAGAGATGACAGATTTAATCGAAAAAATCAATCCTAAATTGGTTGTTTCGACTTATCCTGTGGCATTTTTAGAAGCAAAAGTACTGTATGCTGCTAAGCAAAAAAGCATACCAACTTGTATTCATCTTTTGAGCTGGGATAATATTACGAGCAAAGGGAAATTTCCTGTTTCGGCTGATTACTACATCGTATGGGGGCAGATAATGCGGGACGAATTGCAGGAATATTACCGGACGCCCGACGAGCGTATTTATACTTGTGGCGTACCACATTTTGACAATCATATCAAGGTGAAAAACGCACCCAAATATGGAGAATTATTGCTTGAACTAGGTCTTAAACCTGACTTGCCATACATTTTTGTTGCCATGTCTTCTCCTTATTTTGCGCCAGGTGAAATTGATATTGTAGAATGGCTAGCCAAAGCGATAAAAGAGAATATTTTCGGCGATAAAATGCAACTTATCGTGCGGCCGCATCCGCAGAATGTATCTGGTTTTTTGGCGGATACGTCTTGGTTGCCACGACTCAAAAAGCTAAAGAACACAAGAGTTTCGGTTGATTTTCCGCAACTGAATAAGAGTAAATTACGCTGGAGTATGCAGCAACAGGACATGGACAAACTCTCCAATTTATTGGTGGGATGTACGGTCTGTTTAAACTCTGGTTCGACTGTTTCCATTGATGCACTCATGGTTGGAAAACCGTCTGTTTTGACCTCTTTTGATGGTGACAAAAAACTGTCTTATTGGAAATCTGCTAGACGCTTAATTGATTATACGCACCTACGCAAGTTTATTGATATTGGCGGCGCAACTCCTATATTTTCGTATGAAGAATTGGGCGAAAAAATCAAATCTTACCAACAAAATCCGAGTTTGGATGCAGAAAAACGCAGTATAGCTCTACAAGCACAATGTTTTTCAGACGACGGTAAAAGTACAGAGAGAGTAGTAGAGGCAGTTTTAGAAATATTAAAAACGATTACTTGAAAAAAAAGTACATCTATATCCTCTCACAACGGTACTCTGGCAGCACACTTTTAAGTTTTCTTTTGGGTACGCATCCAGATATTTCAACAATAGGAGAGCGGCGCAAATTTTACAACAAGTCTTTGCGTCCTAAAGCCAATGAAAATCAAGATTGTTCTTGTGGACAAAAGTTTGTGAACTGTGAGTTTTGGACAGCGATAAAGGAAAGTGTCATGAGACGTATCGCACAAAGAGAATTAGCAACAAATACAACCGAATTTCACTTTTTCAATAACAAATACATCAATCATTTTGTAACGAAAATCTATCAATTCTCTTTGTTAAATAACTTCCCAAAAGCTATACAGCCTTTTTCTAAAAAAATGAAGCGTTTATTGGCTTTCAATCAGGTTTTAACGGAGGAAATTTTAAGTTTAGAAGGTAAAAACACTTTTCTAGATTCTTCGAAAATAATAGACCATGCCCTTTATTTATCTCAAATTAAGGACTTTGACTTTTACATCATTTGGTTATCACGCGACCCTCGTGCACAGGTTTTTTCTGCTTTGAAATACAACGATTGGACAGTTGAAAAAGCAGCAAAAAAATGGAGTGCAGAGATGGAAAAGAACGCTCGTATTTTAGACAAAGTCAGTATAAATTACACGCATTTAAGCTATGAAAAACTTTGTCAAAATCCAGAGGTAGAAATGCGCCACATTCTGAAATTTTGCGGATTAGAAGCAAGCACGTTTTCCATTGATTTTCGTCATCAAACACGACATATAATGGGCAATGATAAAATGCGACTTGGAAAAGATGCGAAAATTGAAGAACGTAAAGAGTGGCAAGAAAAATTGTCGAAAACGGATATTGCAATCATTGAAAAAATGACCGTAGATTATCAAAAATATCGTTCTATGAAAAATTCCGTGATTGAGACCTTTTAGAGTAAATATCGACCATACTATCTACATTTTACTGTGTGGATTCGCGCTTTTTATACCGCTATCTGATATTTTAGATGTCTTTTTTAATGTCCGAACGGTGCTAAAACCTTTTCGGTTATTTTTGATTTTATCTATTGTACTTTATGGCGTAAAGGTCTTGAGTCATGGTTTTCGACCTAAGAGTTATATTGACGATATCCCTTTTTATTTAGTTTTCGTTTACGGCTTTCTCATTTCATTGGTACAGATGATGAAGCCTGATTTTTCAATGAAATTATTTAATAATGATACCTTTCAGATAAGTCTCTATTTGTTGGGTTATTTCATTATAAAAAATGTCAATCTCAGCCAAAAACAGAAGACGAACATACTCTGGTCGTTGATAATCGGGATTTTAATCAATTGCTTTTACCTTTTCAACTCCTTTTATTTTTTGGGAAACTATGCCCGAGAAGGTGGTTTTATGGACAATCCTAACCAAGTTGCGCTCAGTATTGTGCTCGCCGTTGCCTTTTTTATTTACAGAATTTCGGTATCTGAGAAGAGACTCCTCAGACTAGTTTATATTGGAATGGTCTTCTTTTTACTTTTTGTTTTTCCAGTGACGGGCAGTCGTACAGGTTTAGCTATTTTACTTTTGGTAAGCGTTCTCATCTTTACATTTGCCTCTTATAAAGCTAAATTAACCACATTCTTAGCTGCGGGAGCTTTGGTTTTCTTCTTTCTCACTCAAAATTTAGAGCGATTTAACGTCGGCGCATCTTTTGTTTTGACTAATCGAGTCATAAAAAAACAAAATGAAGAAGAGAAAGATGTGCGTTTTCTTCTTTGGGACGGTGCTCTGAAAGCTGCTTCTGACAATTACTTTTTAGGCATTGGTATCGGACAATTTAAAGCTAAATTTTCTCGTATTTTTCAAACAACATATCACCCAACAATCTTGGAGGTCGTTAATCGGCGTGCTTATCTATCCGCCCACAGCGATTATATCGGATTGATAACCATTTACGGAATCGTTGGTTTACTATTGTATCTTTTCTACTTATTTAGAAATACATTGAATATTTTACGGAATATGCGCTTTGCAGATAGCTTTTCAGAACAACGCTTTTATCAGTTTTGTCTGATGGTTTTAGCTTGTTTAGCGGCTTTTGGTTTGACTGCAGAAAATTTTATTAGCCCTATTTATTGGCTCCTTTTGGCTCTCTGCACTACAAATTTTATTCCCTTATTAAAATCCAAAATGCAGGATTAATGCGTAAATGATAAGGAGAATTACTCTCCATTTACGAAAAACAATCACCAACATGAAGAAATTATTGGTTACAGGTTCCTCCGGATTAATTGGTTCAGAAGTCGTGCGACATTTTGCACAGTATGGTTGGAAAATCTATGGAATCGACAATAATATGCGTGCTGATTTTTTTGGTGCAAAAGGGGATACGCGTTGGTCTCAAAAACAGTTGGAGTCAGATTTTTCCAATTTTGAACATGTCGAATTAGACATGCGCGACCGCACAAATGTGCTCGCCTTATTAAAGAAAATTCGTCCAGATTATATCTGTCACACCGCAGCACAACCAAGTCATGATTTAGCTGCTACGCGCCCTTTTGATGATTTTGATGTCAATGCCGTTGGTACTTTAAATCTCTTAGAAGCCGCTCGACAGTTTTGTCCAGAGTCTCCGTTTGTGCACATGAGTACAAACAAAGTATATGGTGACGGACCCAATAATCTTAATCTCTCAGAGCTTGATAAACGTTGGGATTACACCGATGCAGAATACTTTAACGGCATCAAAGAGTCATTCAGTATTGACCAATCAAAACACTCTCTTTTTGGCGCGTCAAAGGTCGCTGCGGATGTTATGGTACAAGAATACGGACGCTACTTTGGTATGCCGACTTGTGCTTTGCGGGGTGGATGTTTGACCGGACCAAATCACTCTGGAGTAGAGTTACACGGGTTTTTAAGTTACTTGATAAGAGTCAATATAACTGAGCAAGAATATACGATTTTTGGTTATCAAGGCAAGCAAGTACGGGACAATATTCACTCTTACGATGTTGCCAAATTTATCGAAAATTTCTTTAATGCGCCCCGCGTAGGGGAGGTGTACAATATTGGTGGTGGTCGCAATAATTCGACATCCATTCTCGAAGCTTTTGATAGAATAGAAGGCATCACAGGTAAGAAAATGCGTTATAAGTATTCAAAAGACAATCGTATTGGCGACCATATTTGCTACATTTCTGACTTGTCAAAAATGAAGAATCACTATCCAAATTGGGACATTACAAAAGACCTGCAAACAACTTTTGAAGAAATAGCAGAGAGTTGGGAAAGACGTCTAAAAGCAGCAAACGACACTTCAAAAACGATGCATCCCGCATGAAAATACTCTTAGTCAGTTGGAGCGTTTTACCTCAATCTGGTGGCACAAGTGTTATCGTTGAGAACTTAGCAAAGAATTTTTCTAAAGATGAGATGATTGTCTTGGGTGCTAAGACGATGTTCCAAAAAAATGATATAAAGCGCAGTTCAAAACATGCCCAATTTCGTTATTTCTTTTCGGAGATGTATCTTTTTGGACGGGGTTATCGCTATTTTATCTGGTTTAGAAAATGGCGTTTTCAACCATTGGTGCGTCACATCAAAAATCTGATAGTAGAGGAAAAAATCGACCATGTTATTGGCGTTTATCCCAATCCATTTTACTGTTTGGCGGCATGTCAAGCAGCCAAAGAATTATCCATTCCTTTCAGTTCTTATTTTCATAATACTTACACTGAAAATGTCGCGATAACTGACTCCAAAGCGGAAGAAATCCAAGCTGAAATATTTGATTATTCTACTAATATCTTTGTGATGTCTAAAGGCATGCAACGATTTTATGAGAAAAAATATCGTTTGAATAAATTCATACCGTTGGTGCATACCTTCGATGAATATCCTGACAAAAAACAATTAACGGGCATTCCCTATACTGATAAAAAAACTTATAAATTAGTCGCTATTGGCAATTTTAATGAGTCCAATTTAGATGCAACCAAGCGACTTTTGCGCGCAATAAAAGACAATCCAAAGTACAGTTTAAGCGTTTACACACACGTACCAAAAGTACTTTTACAGCAACGTGGTTTAGATACTTCGTTTTTTGAACACATGGGTTCTGTTGCACCAGAGGAAATTCATGCAGCACTTCAAAACTATGATATTTGTGTGTTAACACACGGATTTACAGGAGGTTATGGAGATGTGGAATATCAGACGATTTTCCCGACGCGAACGATTCCTTTTTTACTTTCGGGTAAACCTATTTTTGCACATTCTCCCCAAGGTTCTTTTTTAAATGACTTTATTGAGGAGAATAAATGTGCTGTTTTGGTAGATGAAGCGGATGAAACGGCGATAATTAAGGGTTTAGATAACTTGTGTGCAAATGCAGGTTTACAACAGTCTTTAGTAGATGCTGCGGAAAAAACGAGTGAGCAATTTTATGGGGTGAATGTGGCGGATTTTTTAAAAAATAAACTCAGATAGGGTAACGGTCATTTCTATAACCAAGAGAAACCGAAATAGAGGTTTATTGATTATCTTGCAAATACAAATGCCCGTTACTTTGTACGCGACTTGACTAAAAAAGGTAACGGGCATTCAAGGTGTGAATGTCGGACACTTTACACCAACAAATAATTGTAAAGTTAATTTTTAGTAGGTAAATCTACAAATGATGAGTGTCTGACATTTGTAATAAGCTACTGGAAGTCAGAGAATTGCGTGTTACAGGTATCCGACACTTCTCGTGCGAAAGGTTAATTCTAGAAATTTAAATCGGATTCTCGTAGTTATAAAAGTGTCAGACACCGTCCTTAAAAGGTAACGGGCATTTGTACCTGCTAAAAGCTAGTAAACCTCAATATCACTTCTCCTTGATTAAAGAAATGACCGTTACCTAGACACCTCCGAATAAATGAAATTAGTCTACAAAAGCATATTCTACAAAAT
>CALDUB010000429.1 GCA_937923465.1 uncultured Saprospiraceae bacterium | reverse complement strand
TGAGATTTAAGCGTCGCTATTTTATTCTTATTTGAGGCAAAAAACACAGATAATGTTGTTTATTAGCGAGTATTTTTAACGAAAAATAAGGATAAAAGAGCAAGTTTAAAGCCGCTCAAATCTCATTCATAAAGTCTATTATGCCATATTTTAAAAATATGGCATATCAGTAAAAACTTAAACTTGAGCTTTAAACCCATCTTCCTCTAGTAAAATCAGGAAAAGCAACAGCCGCACTTCCCTTCGCAATCGACTCCTCAGACAAAGGCGTCACCGCCAACCAAGCCGCCGCATCATAAACATCTATCGAAGGACGTTTATTCGCTTTCACGCATTCCACAAAATCATCGACCAAGAACCAATCCATGCCGCCGTGTCCTGCGCCCACTGCTTTTTCAGCATTCGCTTGCCAAGAAGGATGGTCATATTTATCTAGAAAATCTTGCGCATCTGTCCAGCGGTGGTCTTCTGTTGTGCCTTCAATTAAAAGAGATTTATTAACATCCATCCAAATTCCCTTTGTTCCTTGCACTCTAAATCCAAGCGAATAAGGACGTGGTAAGTTTGTATCATGGTGCAAGACAATCGACTCGCCATTTGCACATTTTATCATTGTCGTTATCTTATCTCCAAGATTAAAACGGACTTTTGCGTTGGGGTGATTTTCGCCGCCATTCGGGTGATTAACAATGTAATCATGTAGTCCGCGCGCATTCGATGCCATTGAAGTTAGATGCGTAAATCTGTTGCCTCGATTGATATTTATCATCTGTGCGACGGGACCAAGTCCATGAGTTGGATACAAATCTCCATTGCGTCGGACAGAGTGTTTCGTACGCCATTTTGCCTCATGAAATCCTTTCTCACCAAACTCCACTCCACCGCCATAGGCTTCTTTACCGTCATTAAATTTCACATGACGTAAGTCGTGCTGATAACCGCCTTCTAAATGGATTAACTCTCCAAAGAGTCCTTTTTTCACCATGTTCATCACAGCCATCACGTCTCGACGGTAGCAGACATTTTCTAAGAAGAAAAGATGTGTTCCTGTCTCTTCTTGTGTATTTACCAATTGCCAACATTCATCTACACTAAATGCGCCACAGACTTCCGTTCCTACATAAATACCAGCTTTCATCGCAGCAATAGCTTGTTCTGAATGCCATTTCCACGGCGTCGCAATCATCACGGCATCTAAGTCTGGATGCTGCAATAAATTCAAATAATCACGTTCGCCGTCCGTAAAATACTTAGGTTGTTTTTTACCAGCCTTATCAAATACTTTACGCGTATAGCCAAGCATTCGTTCATCAATTTCAGCGACAGCAGTCACTTCACAATCGTTTCTGCGTAGCAATAAATCAATATGACTTTGACCTCTAAATCCAGAACCTATAATACCTACATTGATTTTTGATTTTGGCTTTTCAGAAAGAATGGAAGGTGCTGTTACATTGGCAGCAGCAGCAGTTGGAATGGCTAATCCTGCTCCAGCGAGAGCGGATGATTGAAGAAACTTGCGACGATTTACAGACATAATGGTCTTCGTTTACTATGAATAATTGGTAGAATGGCTATAAATAGACTTTAGTTGAGATTACGAAATTTAGAGGTTATGGGTTGAGAGGTTATGAGTTACGTACAGAACCTCTCAACCCATAACCCTCAACCCTTTCCTACTCCGCTTGAATAACTTGTTCCCACAATTTCTTCCCTTCTTTACTCCAAGTTGTCATCGTCAGTTGACGTTGTTTGCGTGGACCAGAAAAATCTAGCGTACCAAAGTTTCGTTCTGTGATTAAAGTACCTTCTACTCGATTGAGGTTTGACTCTTTGCGCGGTCCTGTTCCTGATGTCATTGGAGAAGAAGTGAAATCATACATCGAATGACCTTTCGCATTAACCAATTTACTTAACTCTGTGTGGTGACGGTCTCCTGTCAAGAAAATAACATTTTTGATATCCTCTTGCGCAATGCGTTTTATTAAATAAGCGCGTTCCTCTTTGTTGAGGTTGATATAATTCTCGTATTTTTCTGCCGTATTTAAAATTTGTCCACCCGTTGCGATGACTTTAAAAGTAGCTCGACTATGAATTAATGACTCAATCAACCAATCCACTTGTCCTTTACTAAAGTAAACTTTATCGCAGTCGTCACAATCATTTGGCGTGCGGTACCAGCGATTATCTAGGAGGAAAAAATGAACGTCATTCCAAAGAAATTGAGAAGTGATTCCTTCTTCTGCACCTGGAACACCATAAGTTGGATTTCCCCAAAAGTTTGTAAATGCTTGGCGAGTTTTGTCTTTATGTAAGAAACTACGGTCACTATCATTTGGTCCATAATCGTGGTCATCCCAAACGGCATAATTATGCGTCGATGCTAGTAAAGGTTGCATTTCAGGAATAGAGCGAGAGTGCGTGTAACGTTTTTGAATACCTGTTTTTGAATACCAATCTACTTCTCGCAGATAAGTATTATCTCCCAACCACATCATGGCATCGGGTTTCATATTATGGATAGTTTTGAAAATATCGTATTCGCCACCGTAAGGTCTGCCAGGGCGGTCGTACTTTGGTTCGTTAATGTATACACAACTCCCAATTGCCATTCTAAAATCAGGCGGGTCAGCACGCCACTGCCAGAGTGCCTGACTTTGAAAAGTCAAAGGATAAGGACGCGTAACAGTTTTACCATTAATCAATAACTCATAATCATAATGATAACCTGGTTCCACTTCATCAGCGATGAGATGCGCAACATAAGCGTTGCCTTTTTGCGTCATTACTTTATTCGTAAAGTAAGCGCGTTTTTCAACGGGAACACTGACACTATCTGGAAGTAAACTTTCTTTAGCAGTATATTTAATTTGTACTTCTGCGGGTGCATTGGTCTGTACCCATAGCATGACTTCACGCATTTCAGAGTAACCTAGCATAGGACCACTTTGGAGTAGGCTTTTTGCAGGTTTTACTGTTTGGATTTGAGCGAAGAGAGAGAATGTGCCGAGTAGGGCAACAAAGGCGAGCAAGTTCTTGATTTTCATAAAGTACGTTTTTCTTATCCGTCAGTTTATCGACGCATAAATTTAATGAAAATCAAAAGTAAGTTCTAAATCTAAGGGAAAGAAAAAATGTGTATTAAATCTTTGTAATATTAGCGGGGCAACGCTTACATCGTTTGCCTTTCTTGAATTTACGACAGCATTTCTTCTTCATTTTCTTTCCTTGAATGACATGCAATGGAAAAGGAAGCATAATAGGAGAATGCTCTGGATGAAATGTACTTTTGTCTGAAAGATTAATATTCATAAAATACTATATTTATTTAGACTTAATCTAATTAGGCTGCAAAAGTATAGTATGTAATCGAATAATGCAAATGAATTGGTGAAAACTTTGTTGTCTGAAGACAATCAAACTTAGCACTAAAGGCATAAATTTAGTAACATAAGATTTCATCCCCTTCGCAAAAGATGCTAGAGAATAAAAAATCGAAAGAGAAATTAAAGAGGGAAATTTGACGGTAGGATTCTACTCGCCATAAGAATGTGCAAATGTGCGCTGATTGCGTTCTTTTACTTCTTCCATGAAAGCAATCGTTTCTTCTAAACTACCTAAGACTCTCACGTTGTCACGAGACTTGATGTTCTCTCTAGCAACCTCGTGACCTGAAAATAGTAACTCAACGTCTTTAAAACTTTTGGAGAGTCTATCAATATAATCAGGAACAGAAACTTTACTAAAAGGCTCAGAAATCATTGTATAAATAAAATCAGGCTTTTGAATACGATAAGCATCTTTTAAATCAATAAAAGAAACACCGACCCCAGTGTAGTTCACTTGAAATCCACGCGCCTTTAAAAGGAAAGAAAGGAAAAGAAGACTCAACTCTTGTTTCTCACCTTCGGGAAGGTAAAGCAAGAATTTTTGATTAGAAAAATTACGTTGTAAAGGCAAATTATCAATTGCCACAATCATTTTTTGACGGATTAAACAGCTGATAAAATTAACCTGTATCGGGTGTATCGACCCTGTCATACCAAGGATACTAAGTTTGTCCAGGAAAGGATAGATGACTTCGAGCATAGTCCGCTCAAAACCAATTTGGTCAACATTAGCATTAATGATGCGACCAAATTTAAATTCATCCATTTCAATCATCGAAAGTGTCAAAGCATCTAACTGCGTTGGATACTCATGACTAACTTCAGATATCTCAGCTACCTTCTCCGAGACCTCTTGCTCTGACATACTAGAAATCTTAGAGACTCGATATCCGTTCTTATTTAAGAGCGCAACATTCAATAATAATTTTAAATCTTCATCCTCGTAATAACGAATGTTTGTAGGCGTCCGTTTAGGATGCAACAAACCATAACGCTGCTCCCAAATGCGTATCGTATGCGCTTTGATGCCAGAGAGCTTTTCCATGTCTTTTATCGAATAAATTGCCACGGTATCTTTTCGTTATTTGTTATAAATGAATGTAGAATTAATTTAAAAAGTGAGCAAGAATTAACTTAGTCTTACTCAACATCTTGAACGCTGTTATTTTTGTAATTGTAAAGTAGTATTAAAACAATAATGCTATCTTGTAAATTACATAAATATACTAATAAATCCAATAACTAACTTTGTACAGCACTTCCTTATTTTTTTTGGTTAATGCATTAAAAAAAGAAGTTAGAAGATTTATAAAAATCCCCAAATATTAAAATGTAACGACCTAACACATTTTAGCTAAAAATGTTCATAAAATATTTTTTTGCTTCTATTGAAAACAATAAGGAAGCTAAACAAAAACCTGCGTCGTAAAAAAGAACTTTACCTTTGTTCAAGGATACGACTAGATTAAAAGAAATATTTCCCTGAAAATATTTTAAATGAAATCTCATTCCATAAACTTTCATTTAAATCCCTCCAATTAAGTTGAATAATAAGGGTAAAAAATAGGAATTCTGTATGAATAAGTAGATTTAACAGTAACATGTCAGGTGTCTTTCATTATAGAATTGGCTAGATATGACGGAAATATTAAATTTTTGCCTAAATTTAGCCGCTATTGTGAAAACCTCTAGATATTCCTTGTTTTTAGGAATACTTAAGGTCTTCATGACCCAATGATTTTAGTCTTTGAAGACAAGAGAATTATTTATTTTTCTTGTATCAATAGACTGTTTTTAACTCACATTATTTGATAAATCCAATTTCTATGAAGTTGAAATTTTACCTTCTCACCTGTTTATTTGTTTTGTCGGCAATGTTTACGGCAAATGCCCAACTTGACTGTAACTACCGATTGGAAATGTACGACTCCTTCGGTGACGGCTGGAACGGTGCATCTATAGATTTAAGTGTAGCAGGCACAAGCACTAATTATACAGTTACTAATGCTGATAATAACGGTGATTTTCTCATCGTTACGATTCCTGTTACGGATGGTGATGCTATTACGCTAAACTATACAGGAGGAACCTTCGAAAACGAAGTTACCTACATTCTTTATGACTCTGAAGACGGTGTTGTATTTAGTGACGGTCCTTTCCCTGCTATAGGGTTAGTTTTTGAAGGAGCAGCAGCTTGTCCTACATGTCCTAAAGTTGAAGCAGAAAGTATTTCTTTCACGTCATCTCCAGGAGGTGCTACAGTAACATGGGACGCCGCACCAGTAGCTGGTGACTATATTGTAGAGTATGGACCATTTGGTTTTACTCCTGGTACAGGAACTACCGAAACTTTGACAACAAATTCATTGACTCTATCGGGATTAGCTGGTGGTGAAATTTTGGATTTCTACATTTACCTTGATTGTGGTGCAGGAGACTTAAGTAGTACTACGGGTCCTGTCTTTGTACAGGCTGGTTATATTGATACGCCTTTAGAGTGTACTTTTGTTTTAGAGTTAGTTGCTGAAAATGGTTTTGGTTGGGGTAATTCCTCAATTGATGTAACAGTCAATAATGTAACAACAAACTACACTTTAGCTTTTGATGTTAATGACGGAGACTTCTTATTAATTGATTTACCTATTCAGTCAGGTGCGTTAATTACATTAGATTATAACGGAGACCAATTTGATGATGATAATCTTTATAGATTATTAACTCCAGAAGGTCAACCACTTTTTGAGAGTGGAGCAAACCCTGACAGTGGTATTGGTTTTCAAGACCTTGTATTTTGTCCTACTTGTCCAGCTATCGACCCAGCGAGTATCACTGTAGTACAAATACCTGGTGGTTTTGATGTAACTTGGGCAGAAGGTCAACTACCCGGCGACTATATTATTGAGTATGGTCCTCTTGGGTTTGAGCAAGGTACAGGTACTGTTGAAGTAGTGTCTACAAATGCTTGGAGTTTAACTGGTCAGACAGAAGGTGATTTATATAATTTCTATATCGCCTTAGATTGTGGCGATGATGATATTAGTTTCCCTATTGGTCCTAATTTCGCACAGGCAGGTTATCTTAATCCACCTTCAGAGTGTGCTTACACTTTAGAAATGTTAGACTCTTTTGGTGACGGTTGGAATGGCTCTTCTGTAACAATCACAATCAACGGTATCACTACTGAATATACAGTAACAAATGCTGACAACAATGGTGATTTCCTTATCGTTGATGTCCCTGTTGTTGACGGTGCCTTGATTAGTTTAGACTATAGTCCAGGTAACTTTGAAAATGAAGTAACTTATAACTTGTATGATACAGACGGCATTATTGTCTTCTCTGATGGTCCTTTCCCTGTAGTAGGTGAAGCAGTTTTCCAAGGAGTTGCAGTTTGTCCTCCTTGTCCACTGCCTTTACAATCAAGCTTTAATGCAGACCCAATTGCAGGAACTACAGCCACTATTAACTGGAGTGTTGTAGCTCCAGCTGTTTCTTATACAGTTGAGTACGGCGAAAATTGCTTTGAACCAGGCGAAGGAACAGAAATAGTAGTTACTACTAACTTAGCAGAATTAACAGGTCTACAAGAAAATACTTTTTACAGTTACTATGTAACTGGAGATTGTGGTGCAGAAGGCGTAAGTAATACCGCTGGTCCTTTCTTCTTTGGAACAACTCCTGAATGTTACCCTCCTTCTGACCCAGCAGTATTACTTGTTGGCGTCAATGATGCATCTATTTCTATTACTCAGAATCCAAACACAACGGATTATGTAATCGAATATGGTCCTGTAGGTTTTGCACTAGGTGGTGGCTTTATGACAGCTCCTTTCAGTGGAAACTTGGGTATCATTAACGACTTAGAGGCAAACACAACTTACCAATACTTTGTATATGGTGACTGTGGAGGCACACCAAGTGAAGCCTTAGGTCCATTATTTTTCACGACTGACTTACCTTGTCCTCCTGTAACAGACTTTACAGTTGGTGCTATCACAAATAACACTGCTGAATTATCTTGGGCTGGTGCAGCTACTTCTATCGGATATACAATTGAGATTGGTCATACTGGTTTTGAAGCTGGTACGGGAACTGTTGCTACTTCTCTTGAGTCAAATGTCACACTAACAGGACTTAATCCTGGAGTTGCTTATGATGTATATATCACAACAGATTGTGATGTAGACGGAATGAGTATCGCAGCTGGTCCATTTAGCTTTGGTACGACAGGTGGAAATACTTGTACTTTTACTTTAGAAATGAATGACTCATTTGGTGACGGCTGGAACGGTTCATCTATCACTGTAATGAACGGTGAATTAAATGAAGTTTTTACAGTAAATTTTGACGATAACAATGGTGATTTCAACATTGTAGAATTTGAAGTAACAGGTGGTCTTCCATTAATTTTAACTTACGCTCCAGGTGCGTTTGAGAATGAAGTTTCTTACATCCTTTATGACAGTTCAGGTGAGATTATCTTAGAAAACGAATTAGGTGTAAACTCTCCGCTTGGCGAAATTTACAATGAGATTGGTCTTTGTAGCGGTGGTGCAGGATGTAGCGTTCCATTTGCAGAAGTAAATAATGTTCGTGCGGTGACGGCTGACATTAACTGGTTATCATCTGCAGATGCAACTGGAGGTTACACTGTTGAGTGGGGTCCTGTTGGATTTACATTGGGTACTGGTACAACTGCCATGACTACAGATACTTCATACACGATTACTGGATTGACGCCAAATACTTGGTACAATGCTTTTGTAACACCTGATTGTGGTGGTACTGGGGCTGAGTTCTCGTTTGGTCCATTAGCATTTAAAACTTATGTATTAAATGATGTGGGTATTTCTGGTTTCGCTTCTCCAACTAACTTGGACTGTGTATTAGGAAGTGAAGATATCTCTGTGTTAATTCAAAATCATGGACAAAATCCACAACAATTAATACCTTTCTTCTACTCATTAGACTTTGCGAATGCATCTATTAGTAATCCTGTTGACGGATTATTCACTGGTGTCGTGTCGAAAGATAGCTCGGAAGTAATTGATTTTGATGCTCCTTTTGACTTCTCTACTCCAGGTTACTACTACTTTGAAGCTTGGACAGAAATGGAAGGTGATGAAGATACGTCCAATGATACATTCACTTACGAATTAATTACGGCTTATCCTTTACCATTGAATGAAAACTTCAATAACGTTACTGAAGACTCTGGTTTACCTGACGGTTGGTCAAGTCCTGATGGTGTACCTGTTTTAGCTCCAGGAGATGACCCTCATGGTCTAGCAAGTACTATCATAGGAGGCTTTATGAATGATAACTTCTTTAATCCAGTTGATACGATTGAATTTACAATTGCTAGATATGGATTAATGGAAAGTACTTCTGAATTAGCTTTCGATTATCGTTTCGTTAGTACAGACTTTAATGATAACGTTTCTCCTTATTCTTTAGATGAAGATGATTTCATCACTGTAGATGTTTCTACAGATTGTGGAGAAACCTTCGAAGAACTAATGGTTATAAGCGCAGAAGACAATACGAATACACTTTTATTCAAAGAAGCTTCTGTAAGTTTAGGAGACTACGAAGGTGAAGCAATTTCTATTCGCTTTAGAATAACTAATGGTCAAAGTGGAGATTTCTATGCAGATATTGACAACATCAATATTGCTGGTTGTCCTGAAAACTTATTCATCCAAGTTGACCAATCTGACCCAGCATCATTTGCTATTGGAAATGGTGTTTTGTTTGCACAACCAACATTTGGTGTGGCACCATTCAGCTTTGAGTGGACTAATGGTCAGACAACAGCCGTTGCTGACGGTTTAGGCTTCTCTGATTACAGTGTCACTGTTACAGATGCCAATGGATGTTCAAGTGTTCGTGACTTCGAAACAAGTTTGACAGATACGGAAGACCCAATTGTAGGTTTTGAAAGCTTAGTTTTAGCTCCAAATCCAACAACGGGCGTTAGTCAGTTACAAGTGTCATTAGAAAATGCAGCTGATATTAATGTAGAAGTATTTGACTTAGCAGGTAGATTAGTTCAAACTTTACGTCAAGACAATCAATTGTCTACGACTTTTGATTTGGATTTAAGAGACCAAGCAAATGGCATGTACTTAGTTCGCTTGCAAGCAGGTGGCGCAGTACAAATCATGAAATTAGCTGTTGCGAAGTAATTAAGAATGTTTACATAAAGTAAACAGGAGTTATTTCGGATTTTGAGACCTAACTAAACAGGTTAAAATAATTCGAAAAAATACTCTAATATGTAAAGCGGTATCAAGTCATCTTGGTACCGCTTTATTTTTTTTTGCAGAGCGGCATAAGTCAGTATACAATAGACTTTATGAATGAGGTTGAGTGAGTTTTAAACGCCGTTCTTTTGTTCTTAGTTTTCTTTTAAAAGAAGGATAATTGTTGATACTTTGACTGATTTTAAAAGGAAAATAAGGGCAAAAGAACAAGATTAAAGCCGCTCAAGTCTCATTCATAAAGTCTAATTAAAAACATAAATAATAAAGATTTCTCTAAATCAATTCCATACACTAAAGTCTGATAATCAGCCACTTATTCTATTCCACATAAATATTTATTAAATAAAATTAAATAAAAAGTTAAAAATGTGTGGAATACATCTCCTCACTGCATCTCATTAGTGTCTTTGTGATTTTTCCACAAAAACACTAATCCATTATTTAATTACTGTTCATATTTAAAATCCTAAAATCAGACACTTTTAGAATTTACCCTAAAACAATTTACCCCTGAAAAATCATAGGCTCGATAACCCTTTTTTTAATTTCACCTTTATAGCTTCTATAATAATCAGATGACCCTTTAAGACCAACCAGAGAAAGAAGAATTTAATTCATCTTCTCTTACTCATATTACTTCAAAATTTAGGAAGCCCAACCACACGGTTGGGCTTTTTCTTTGAACAATTTCTACCTAAAAAGCGTATTTCTCTTAGATATCAGTAAAAGACTAACTTTTACTGATAGAAAAGATGCTTAATATTTGTCTTTTTTGCTAAATTAAACGAATATTTGCACTGCTAAAACAATCAAATATCCTACGTGTTTGAATCACGGCTATTTGCCAATTGATTTCTAACCATTACCATACCCTACTATCATGAGTGTAGTCGAAATGAAAGTCCCTACTATCGGGGAATCCGTCACCGAAGTTACCCTATCTCAATGGCTCAAAGCTGACGGAGATTATGTCGAATTAGATGAACCTATCTGTGAATTTGAATCCGACAAAGCAACCTTAGAGTTTCCTGCTGAAGCAGCAGGAATTTTAAAATACGTCGCAGCAGAAGAAGACGATTTAGAAATCGGTGCACTAGTAGCGACTATCGATACTTCAGCAGCGAAACCTGGTGGCGATGCACCAAAAGCAGCTGCGCCAGCAGCAACTGCAGAAAAGGCAGATACTCCCGCACCAGCTACAACAAGTGCAGCAGCAGGACACCCTTCGCCAGCAGCAGCTAAGATTATCCGCGAAAATAACCTGACTGATGTAGCAGGAACAGGTCGTGGTGGTCGTGTAACTAAAGATGATGCTCAAAAAGCAGCTGCCCAACCAGCAGCACCAGCAACAAAACCTGCACCTGTAGCAGCTAAGCCAGCAGCTCCAACGTACACTCCTCGCACAGATTTTAGTCGTGGAGAGTCTCGTAAGAAAATGAGTCGTATGCGTCGTACTATTGCTGACCGTTTGGTTAGTGCGAAAAACGAAGCTGCGATGTTGACGACTTTTAACGAAGTCGATATGACAGAGATTTTTGCACTACGTAAAAAATACCAAGAGCGTTTTGTAGAGAAGTATGGTGTCAAATTGGGTTTCATGTCTTTGTTTGCCAAAGCATGTGCAAAAGTCCTTTTAGAAATGCCAGATGTTAATGCTATCATTGACGGTAAAGAATTGATGTACCACGATTACGCGGATATTTCAATCGCTATTTCTACACCAAACGGTTTAGTTGTTCCTCCCGTTAAAAACGTGGAGAGTTTGAACTTTGCAGAAGTTGAAAACGCAATTAAAGCATTGGCAGTTAAGGCACGTAATGGCGATTTGACCTTGGAAGAAATGTCAGGTGGAACATTTACTATCACTAATGGGGGTATTTTTGGTTCAATGATGAGTACACCAATTTTGAATAAACCACAATCTGCAATCTTAGGAATGCACACTATTCAACAACGTCCTATGGCAGTTAATGGTGAGGTTAAAATTCGTCCTATGATGTATTTAGCCTTGTCTTATGACCACAGAGTTATTGACGGTAGTACTTCTGTTACTTTCCTTGTAAAAGTGAAGCAGTTATTGGAAGACCCTACGAGTTTACTCTTAGATGTCTAAAGTTAAGTAAGTGACATTATTTAAATTAAACGCGAGGAGCTTTTAGCTTCTCGCGTTTTGTGTTTTAAGGAGTCTACCTAAACGCCCAACTCAAAACCCCTCTCTCCTTGTGACTTTTTCATTGTTTTAAGTCAAAAAACAAACTATTTATAGCGTTTCACTTATTATCTTGTCTACAATAAGCTATTCATTTTTACCGTCAATCCAGTAAATTAACTTAATTTCGCGCCAAGGAATGAAAAACACTCTGCCTCTATTAATAGATAAAATAGTAGCAGAAAGTAAAAAAAATACTCAGATGAAATTATTAGAGGGAAAAACAGCAATAGTCACAGGAGGTTCACGTGGTATTGGCGCAGCTATCGTTCGCAGATTTGCAGAGCATGGTGCAAATGTTGCCTTTACTTATCTATCCAGTGAAGAAAAAGCAAAAGAAGTAGAAGCAGAGTTACAAGCAATGGGCGTACAGGCAAAAGCTTATCGCTCGGATGCCAGTAAATTTGACCAAGCAGAGGCGCTGGTGAAAAGTGTAACTGAAGATTTTGGAACATTTCAAATCTTGGTTAATAACGCAGGTATCACCAAAGATAATTTGATGCTACGTATGACTGAGGAGATGTGGGATACAGTGATTGACGTTAACCTAAAATCTGTTTTTAATTTAACCAAACATGCCTTGCGTCCAATGCTCCGTACGGGTGGTTCAATTATCAATATGAGTTCCGTAGTAGGTGATTTTGGTAATGCAGGACAAGCCAATTATGCAGCTTCTAAGGCAGGAATTTTTGGTTTCACCAAATCTATTGCAAAAGAAGTTGGCTCTCGTAATATTCGTTGCAATGCAGTTGCACCAGGATTTATTGCAACAGAAATGACAGACGAATTAGATGAAAAAGTAAGAGATAACTTCTTAGCAGGCATTCCATTAAAACGTTGGGGGCAAGCGAATGAAGTCGCTGATACTTGCGTTTGGCTAGCATCTGATATGGCTAATTATATCTCTGGACAGACAATTAGTGTTTGTGGAGGATTGAATACTTAAAAGTCAAAATAGATATCAAAATATGCTCGATAGAAACACGGCACCAGCAACTCAAGAAGTTGCCGAGTTAAAATTACCACTTCCAAATGTTCATACCTTGGATAATGGTATTCCCGTGTACGAAACCCGTATGGGTACGCAGGACATTGTGAAGTTAGAGGTTCTTTTCCATGCAGGTCGTCCTCATGAAAAAAAGAAGCTAGCCGCTCGTGCTACCGCTGCCCTATTAAAAGAAGGGACGACGACGATGAGTTCGGCAGAGATTGCAGAAAAAATTGATTTCTATGGAGGGACTCTTAATATCCCTGTCAATTTAGACACTTCAAATGTAATCTTATATAGTCTGACAAAGCATTTTAATAAACTGCTGCCGATAGTCGCAGATATGGTGACTAATCCTGTCTTTCCTACGGACGAATTAGGTGCTTTTTGCGAGCGTAATATTCAAAATTTAGCCGTCGATTTGACCCGAGGAGATGTAGTCGCTTATCGTAAGATAACAGAGTTTATCTTTGGAGAACACCATCCTTATGGTTACAATAGTTCTGAAGAAAGTTATCGTGCATTGACACGAGATGATTTGACAGAACACTTCAAAAGAAACTATCACGCGGGTAATTGTCGTATATTCATTAGTGGAAAAACAACAGGAAGACACATTGACTTATTGAATACATATTTCGGTAAAGTTATTCCTAAAGGAGAAGCTGAAGATATTGCCTTTGCGCAATATCTACCAACTCCTGAAAAAGTAAAAGTTCCGCATGTCGAGTCTGTACAAACAGCTATTCGTGTTGGTTGCAAACTTTTTAATCGCAATCATCCAGACTTTAATGGATTGTATATTTTAAATACAATTTTAGGCGGGTATTTTGGCTCTCGTCTAATGGCTAATATTAGAGAAGATAAAGGTTATACCTACAATGTTTTTTCTTCCTTAGATGCCATGATACATGACGGTTACTTTTATGTTGGTACAGAGGTTGGCAATGAATTTACGGAGAAGACATTGACAGAGATTTACCGTGAAATGGCGCTGCTGCAAGAAGAATTAGTAGATGAAGAAGAATTGAGCATGGTTAAAAATTACCTTTTAGGAAATATGCTGACGATGCTAGACGGTCCTTTTAATGTAGCTGATGTTGTAAAAACTTACGTGGCAGAAGATTTACCAATTAATGATTTTGACTCTTTGACGCAGACAATAAAAAATATTACCGCAGAAGAATTAAAAGCATTAGCAAAGAAATACCTCAAGCCAGAAAACATGTGGGAGGTAATTGTTTAAAACCCAACACTTGAAATATGACAGTTATTCAAAATTTTCTCAGAAATAATATAGTCAATACTGCTCTTTCGGTGATTCTACTTTTAGGAGCAGCTCTCGTTATTTTTTCGCCCGATTTTTTAATCATTAAATGGGGTGCTAATTACGCTGTTCGCATTCTTTTCACCTACTTGATACTTGGTTTTCTTTTTCTTCTTGTCGGTCAAAAACGATTGATGATGATTAGTTTACTGTCGGCAGCAGCACTAGCGGTTTTCTTAAAGACCATGACAAATTCTGAAATGGCGCCACCAGTAAAAACAAAAGATGAACCTGTCATAAAAGTAGCCCACTTTAATGTGAATAACTCTAATGACGGATTTCAAACAACCCTAGAAACCATTCAATCTACAGAGGCAGATTTAATTTCTATTACAGAGACCAATCCTCTCTGGGATTCTCTTTTAATGGTAAGATTAAGTCCTGACTACCCTTTTCACTACACTCAACCAAGTTTAGGACTTTTTGGGATGACTCTTTTTTCTAAAAATCCTTTCACGTACGTGGATACGATTCGATATAAAGAAATTCCAAATGTCGTCGGAGGAATTGCTCTAGACGAAGATAACACTGTAAATTTCATCTGCTCGCACACGCTTCCAGCCTTGAATTACCGCTACTACAATCGCTTAAAAGAACATCTAAATACAATTTCAGAATACTGCAATAGAACAGCAAGACCTATTCTTACTTTTGGAGACTACCACTCAGTTCCTTGGAGTAATGAAATCGCAGAATTTAGAGAACAAACAAATTTAAATGATAGCCGCAGAGGTTTTACACCTACATTTCCGCATGGTTCATCTACTGTTTTTGAGGTGCCAATAGACCATATCTTCTTCTCTGATGAATTCAAATGTCTCAGTTTTTCAACGGTCAGCAGTCTCTACACAACCCACATGGGTATTCAGGGAACGTTTCAGTTGAAATCTAAAATAAGTGAAGATGCTAAAACAGAGAATTGATAGTTTTGGATTTGCATTTAAAGGTCTTTTTGACCTCATAAAAACGCAAACTAACGCAAGAATTCATTTAGTGGCAGCCGTTTTTGTACTCGTGCTAGGTTTTTATTTTAAAATTACAACAACAGAATGGTGCCTGTGCATCTTTGCCATATCCTCCGTTTTAGCTGCGGAGGCACTCAATACGGCATTAGAATTTCTCACAGATTTAGTCTCTCCTGACTATCACGTTTTAGCTGGTAAAACAAAGGATGTAGCCGCTGCGGGCGTTTTAATTACAGCTATTGGTGCTGCAATTGTAGGTTTACTTATTTTCCTTCCTAAATTCTTGTTAATCCTCACGTAACACACAACCTCGTTTGGGCGTTTAGAGTTAGTAGCTTGTGAGTTTAATGATTTCTTATCACTTTTAGTTACTGGACGGAAATTTGCCGTCTATACTTTAAGGTTAGTTATTGGCTATTCTTGTCTTCTTTACGCTCTCACGATTCTACGATTTTTGACATTGGAACAAGCAAAATAACAGTGTACAATACTCAAATCGCAAAATTAAAATCGAAAAAAATTCGCATGAAAAATAATAGATATCCACTGCATTTATTGGGTTTGGCAATCATTCTCTTTTTTGGAATGGCGACTACTCTCAAAACGGACCATGGAAAATTTTTCGAAATCTCTAAGAATATCGAAATCTTCACAAATCTGTATAAGGAAATCAACACTTCTTATGTAGATGACCTTGACCCTGGTCAATTGATGCGTACAGGTATTGATGCCATGTTAGAATCTTTAGACCCTTACACTAATTATATCAGTGAGTCTGAAATTGAAGGCTATCGTTATATTACAGAAGGAAAATATAATGGGATTGGCGCCGTTTTTAACATGGTTGATGATTATGTGACCGTGACTCGCTTGTTTGCAGACTCCCCTGCTGTAAAAGCAAATCTAAAACCTGGTGACCGTATTCTTTCCGTAGATGGCAAATCTGCTGCGGGTAAAAAAGAAGAGGAAGTTCGTGCCATTTTGAAAGGTTACCCAGGTACAGAAGTCTTGTTAACTGTCGAGCGCCCAGGTGTTGCTAAAGAGCTAAAAATCAACCTAATGCGCGAGCAAGTTAGTGTTTCTAATGTACCTTATTCAGGTATGGTTGGTGAAGATATTGGCTATGCAGCCTTAACAACTTTCACGCGTGAGGCGGGAAAAAATGTTGCAGATGCCTTGAAAGAATTAAAAGCAGAAAACCCTAATTTGAAAGGTTTTATTTTTGATTTACGTGGTAATGGTGGTGGATTATTAACAGAAGCAGTCAATGTTTCTAACGTTTTTATTCCCAAGGGAGAGTTGGTTGTAACGACCAAAGGAAAAGTAAAAGACTGGGATAGAAGTTTTAAAACATTGAATAAACCTGTAGACCAAGAAATTCCAGTTGTGGTTTTGATTAATAATAATTCGGCATCAGCCTCAGAGATTGTCTCAGGTGTTTTGCAAGATTATGACCGTGCAATTTTACTGGGACAGCGTTCTTATGGAAAAGGATTAGTTCAAAACACCCGTGATATTGGCTATAATTCGAAAGTAAAAATGACCACTGCAAAATACTATATCCCCTCTGGTCGCTGTATTCAAAGTGTTGAGTATGAAAATGGGGAACCCGTTGATATTTCTGATGACAAGCGTGCAAAATTTACGACTCGCGCAGGTCGTACTGTTTTAGACGGAGGAGGAGTACGTCCAGATGTTATAATTGATAAGGATGGAGATAGTGAAATCTTGACGACTTTGCAGAATAAATATATCATATTCAAGTACGTTACAGAGTACACAGTAGGTAAAGATACATCTCAAATTTCAGAAAATTTTGACTTTTCAGAATGGAATAACTTTGTAAGTTATTTGGAGAAAATCAATTTTGATTATGATACAAAGAGTGAAAAGTTATTGAAGGACTTGAAAGGTCGTGCAGAGAAAGACGGCTATTTGTCTAGTGCTGACATTACAGCCCTAGAGCAAAAAATTATTCAAGCAAAGAAGAGTGATTTAGAAAAACATAAAGACGAAATCATTGATATGATTGAAAAAGAGGTTGTTGGACGTTTTTATTTTCAACGTGGACAAATTAAAACTTCACTGAGAAATGATGCTGAAATTAAAGAGGCTGCAAAGCTTATTAATGACGAGGCACAGTTTAAAAAGGTGCTTTCAGACCAATAGACTTTATCAAAGTAGTAAAATATAAAAATCCCGAACTTTCAATTTTGAAGGTTCGGGATTTTTTCGTTCTCTGATAAATTCCGTTATTAGACTTTACAAAAAAAGATTAGTCAAATGAATTTGACTAATCTTCGATAAGAAACTTGTTTTGATGTTGTGACCTAATTGTATAAAATAGCACAACTGGTCTTTCGTTTTGTAAATTACTATAAAAAAATACCGCTCACCCATAAAAAATAGGTAAGAAAAAAATATTTTTAAGAAAAAAGAAAGCTCTTTCATTAAAAGCATTTTGATATTATAATAAAATCAAGAATAATCAGGGATATGGAAAAATGGGGAAATTTTGTCAATTTTTAAATTCAACAATCTATTTCGAAGGTTTTGTACTAGTACTAATGGTTAACGATAAGAACTTTTACCCTTTTGAGATGAAAAATTCTCTGCTAAAACGATACCTCCTCCGACTAAAAATGCACCTAATGCGATGTAAACTATAAGCATTGTTTAAGTTTTTGTGTGTTAGTAATAATGATGTTTTCTCTCTTATGTGCATGAGCCAAAAAGTATATTGCCTTTCCGAGGGCTAATATGATACTTTTTGTCGAAATTCCCATAAAAAATTATGATTTTCTTAAGGAATCGAACATTTAGTAGTGTGTATTCATAATATTTGACCAGATATTCGGCAAAAGTCACATTTAAAATAGACATATAAAAACAAATCACAATATAAAAAAGCTTAAAATCATTAGAAATCATTATACTATACAGAAAAAAAATATACAATACAGGGGTCGAAAAAAGTATAAAATTAATATGTTCTAAAAAAAAGTAGCCCCTTCCACACCGTCGCGAGAAGAGGCTATCCCAAAAACCAATTGTTAAAGGACATCTGTCTTTGGATAATTAGTTAGCAAATGCTAAACTCCTTATCTATATTTTTTCGATTTATCGTATTCAGATTTATTCCATTTGCTAAATTCAAATGCAGCAGTAATTTCATGTGTACCACTATTGTATTGCTGAAATTTAGCGAACGAAAGGTCAAATCCATAAAAGACTTTAACAGAAGAAACCTTACCTCCTAATAAAATACCAACGGCTCCACCTGTACCTGAACGATAAGACAATCCGACATAAAGTTGGTCGCTCAAAAATCCAGCAACTGTATTAAAGTCTATTTGGAATGGAGAGTTTAATGTTTTTCGGACCATGATAGAAGGCTCAAAAGATACACCCGCATTTTCAAAGTCTAATTTGTGTCCCATATCAAAGATGAAATATTTCAAGAAACCACCTTCTGGCTCTGAACCTGCGATTTCACCTAGACGTGCCACGACTAAATTTGGAAACGACAATCCGATATGTGTTCTTTCTTTGATTGTTCCGTAAAATCCTAAAGTAGCATCAAATATTTTTACGCCATTAATATAGTCTGTCACCAATCTCTCACTCTCAATTAATGGATTATCATTCGTTGTACGCGCTAGTCCCATACTCTGAAACTCCGTGCTGAAACCCATTCCCAATTTTACGTCCTCCCCTATTTGATAGCGAAAAGCGTAGTTCAATTGAAAACGAAGACGGTCTAGGGATGCAATTTTTTCAGAAAGAATATTTGCACCTATTCCCATTGTACGTCCTAATGGACCATGATAACCAACAGAATAAGTTTTTGGTGCGCCTGTAAAACCAGACCACTGGCTGCGCAAATTCATCATCAGGTTATTTTTTTCATTAAAACCTGTTGCCCCTGGATTGATTAAGATTGGGTTGATGTGATATTGTGTGAAGATTGCTTGGTCTTGTGCATGAGCACCTCCGAAAGCGAATAAAAACAAAACAAGTAAAATTAAATTTTTCATGTCATGGGAATTTTGGAACGGTTGACGGTTGAGGGTTAGCGATTGACTGTCGCTTTTTGACTAAGCGTACTTATCATCACCATTCTTCTCGTTTCACCTTTTTTCGTTCCAATTATAGAATTATTTTTATAAAAAATAATCTACTTTTTAGTAATCGGTTTTCTAAAAAATTAATTCGGGAGGTGATTTTATTAAATTAAAATCACCTCCTGAATATTTTCAAGTTCCTTACTCTTTCAATATAGTAATAGAACCTTTTAACTGCTTAAGCACTCCTTGCTCTTCATATTCTAATACATAGAAATATCCGCCACCAGCTAATTCAGCATCACGTAAGTTTGTACCTTTCCAGCCATTCGGACAGTCATCTGTACCACAATCATAATTTTCTTGCGCGTACACTAATTGTCCCCAACGATTGTAAATCTCCAAGTTGTTTTCTTCAAAATTTTCGATACAGTTAATAACAAACTCATCATTAACTCCTGGGCTGCTGAATGGAGAGATAACCAAACGTGTATCTAAACAACCCAAAGAATTATCTTGTACGATAATATCTGTTTGCATAGTCTCACATCCATTGGCGTCCGTAACAAATAACATATAGCTACCTGCTGCTAATCCTGTCAACTCTTGTGTACTTCCTACTTCCCCATTACTACGCCACTCGTAGCTGTAGTCTTCAGTACCACCAGTTACCGTTGCAATTGCAGTTCCATTTTGAGAACCGTCGTCTGCTGTTGTCTCAGTAGTAACTTCTAAGATTGCAGGCTCAACTAATTCTGTTGTTGCCGTCGTTTCACAACCATTAGGGTCAGTGATGTTAACGGTATACAATCCTTCTGTTAGGTTATTTACAGTTGGCAAGAATGCATTGATAATGCCTGTTCCTGTCCACTCGTAATCGTATTCTTCAACTGTTGTATTTGCGCCACCTATTGCTGATGCAGTTATCAAACCATCTCTTTGTCCATTACAACTGATGCCTTCAACGGCTAGTGTTGCAGTGAATGGTTCTGGCTCTACGATAGTTACTGATGCCGTGCTGATACAGCCAATTTCATCCGTAGCTGTTACAGTATAGATACCTGCGGGTACATTTGAAATCGCTTGGCTATTCGTGCCATTGCTCCATGCATAAGTTACCGTATTCATCCCTCCTTGTGAGTTAGCAGTAGCGGCACCGTCTGCACGACCTGCACAACTGATGTTTGCACCACCAGCGAATAAAGTACTTGGTGCTGCTGTCGCAGTTAAGAAAGATTGTGTTTCGATGTCTACTGATTGAGAAATAGATACGCCAGATGCTACATCTGTAATTGTTACGGAGTAGTTTCCTGCTTCTTTTCCTGTGATACAGTTTGTCATTTCTCCAGAACTCCAGAGGTAAGAATACTCTCCATTTCCACCAGAAACAGTAGCACAAACTTCTCCATTTGCATCCCCTACACAGTCTGCATCATCTACCGTTAAATTAGATACTTCAAACAATTCTAATTGGAAAATCTCAGAAGTCATCGAACAACCATTTTCATCTGTTACTTCTACAAAATAAGAACCCGCAGAAAGATTAACGTTGTTTTGGTCATTACTTCCAGGCTCCCAATCATAAGTATATTCACCTGTACCACCTTCGACTTCCACGCTAATCGCTCCATTATTTCCTGCTGCGATTGTCACAGGGAAAATAGTAGAAGAAATAATCGAAAGAGCTACTGGTTCGTCGATGAGTAAACTTGTAATCTCCATCATTTGTCCTGCCGCATCAGTAATAGAGACTAAAACTGATTGCGCACAAAGGTTTCCAAATGTTTCTGTTCCGTCACTATCTAATCCTGAAGCAAGTGTTTCTCCTGCTGCGTCTAGTACTTCAATTGTAAATGGTGCAATACCTGTCAGAATATCTATTGTAACTGAGCCGTTACATTCTCCAAAACATAAAGCTGATGATGTTGATGCTTCTGCAAATAAGATTTCAGGAATATATTGGATAGTCGTTGTAGAAGTTGTCGAACAACCTTCGCTATCTGTCACAGTTACAGTATATGTACCTGCACAAAGATTAGTAACTGTTGGTGTTGTCGCCGCATCGACTGTATTCCACAAGAATGTATATCCTCCAAATCCACCAGTAGCACCACTCGCATTAATAGTACCGTCACACACATCATCTGCACTTAATTGAGTCACTACAGGACTTACAGATACAGCATCTGCTGCCTCTGTTAATTCTACTGTTTGTGTATCACTGCTACCATTCTCATCTGTCACTAAGATACTGTATGTACCTCCTGCTAGACCAGTGATATCTTCGTCAGCCGAAATGTATGAACCAGGTCCTGTCCAAGAATAAGTTATCGTTCCTTGACCACCAAAAGCACTGATATTGATAAATCCATTACTTGCGCCTGCACAAGAGAATTGAACTTCATTTATTTCAACGAGTAATGGGCTATTGATAGTAAAACACTGTGCGTCTGTACAGCTATTTACATCAGTTACCGTTACACAATATTCTCCACCAATAGATAAGTCATTTAAATCTTCTGTAACCGCAGAATAGCTATCTGGTCCACTCCATTGATAAGTATATGTACCAGCACCAGAGCCACCTTCAGGGGTAATATTGATTTCACCCGGAGAGTCCGTTGCTACATCCGTAATCATACCCGTAATACCAACACTACCTGGTTCTGTTACTTCAATACCACTTACCATTTGTTCACATCCTTCTTGGTCTTCTATAGTTACGCTATACATTCCTGCTGAAAGACTCTGTGGATTTGTTCCTGATAAACCATCAGTCCATGTATATTGGTAGTTACCCCAACCGCCTTCTGCAGTTAGTTCAATTGCTCCGTCAGCGGCACCGTTACAAGAGACATCTGTTATTGTTGCATTTGCGACAAACGCCGAAGCAGGTTGCGCAACTGTGAATGACTCATTCATTACACATTGATTAGCATCTGTTACAGTCAAGCTATAAGTTGAAGCCATTAAACCTGAAAGGTTAGCTCCATTAGTATTTGCTGGTAAATTACCACCTGCCCAGTTATAAGTCAAAGCACCTGTTCCGCCCTGACCCGTTACAGAGATTGCTCCGTCTTGTCCGTCAAAACATGTCACAACCTCTACTACTTCTGAAATAGAAATAGATGTTGCTGGTTCTGTTACTTGGAAAGTTTGAGAAACCACTTCGGCACCACTACAAGTAGTTACGTTTAGAACATAATTACCCGCTGACAAACCTTCAATATCTTCCTCTGAACTCAAAACAGTACCAGAGTCATTATTAACCCATTCGTATGTATAAGTATCATTTCCACCAGTTACCGTTACCTCAATTGCTCCATTGTTTTCACCTTGACAAGATACATTTGAAATGCTATTTTGCGTAATCGTTGCTACAGGGCAATTATTGACCACATTAACTGCACATTGTAAAAATGTAACAGGTAATTCTGCTGCCGTTGCATCCGTTACTTCCACAGCTGTAGGAAAACCATCAAAAGTCATTAATGTACTTTGTCCAATATCGCCTATAATTTCGAAACAGATTTCAAAAAGAATATCCTCATCTGCTCTATCTATACCTACACTTGATTGGTCTTCCCAAACAACACCTAATGTACCATTCGCAGCATTCCCTGCACCAAATGCATTTGCATTTAAGTTAGGTAAATTAAAGCCCTGTACATTTTGGTAGGATAAAATATTATTATTCCAATGCATGCTATATTGGAAAGTAACAAGATTCGTAAAATTTTGCGTTGATACTGGAATGCAAATAATATCTCCAGGAGCACCGTCTGTGCATTCATATTGAAAGACAACATCTTCTGTTACAACTTCACCTTCAACAGTTACATTACCTGCATTATATTCTGCGTCAATATCTTGACCACCGCTGGTATTAGATGTTACTTCGATAGATGTTGGTACACCTCCTATTGCAACCCCAGTGATATTACCACTTGAGCCTACAACATCAAAACAGACTTGATAAATGACAGTACCATTTGGCACTGTAACCCCAGTTGTTGCCTCGTGTATCCATGACAAAGTCAATACTCCACCGTCAACACTACCTTGACCGAAATCAGGTTCGTTTAAGTCTGTTAAGTTAAAGCCTTGAATGCCTGTAAAATCTAAAATATCCGTATTCCAAGTCATGCTATATTGAGCACTGACAATATCTACAAAATCATCAACAGTTACATCTAAACAAATATTATCACCAGCTTCTGCTGTTTCAGACTCTACCGTAAATGTCAAATCTGCATTGTTCTGCGTAGGAGTAGTTCCTCCTTCAAGAGTAACGCCACCGGCTGTACTTGTAAATGGTACAATCTGACTACCTGTCGTTGTGACTTCAATACTGGTTGGATTACCAGAGAAAGAAACAGAAGAAGAACTACCGTCCGCTCCCAATGCATCAAAACATACTTGATAAATAACTGTGCCTGCTGGCAAAGTAACTCCAGTTGTTGCTTGATGAAACCACGAAGAAGTCAAATTACCATTTGCTACTCCAAGTATTCCAAAAGAAGATTCATTTAAGTCTGTTAAATTGAATCCTTGTATACCTGTATACGACAATGCTGTTGGGTCCCAATTGATACTATATTGAGCACTCACAATGGCATCAAAATTATCAACAGTTACATCTAAACAAACATTTGTTCCTGCGGCTATTGTCTCACTTTCCATATTGAATACCAAGTCAGTATTTCCTCCTCCTCCGCCACCAGTTACAACTGTAACTTGTCCAGGGTTTGAGAAAAATGGAATAACAGAACTTGTATTGTCGGTTACTTCTATACTAGTTGGTGCACCACTGATACTGACCAATGGCGTACTTCCTACATTCGATAGGACAGTAAAACATACTTCATAAATCACTGTGCCATCTGGAACAGTAACTCCTGTTGTCGCTTGGTGTATCCATGACATTGTCAAATCACCACTACTCACACCACTTGTACCGAAAGCAGCATCATTTAAATCTGTTAAATTAAAACCTTGGACGCTAGCAAATTCTAACTGTGCAGGGTTCCAATTCATACTGTATTGAGCACTTACGATATTCGTAAAACTTTCAACAGTCACATCTAAACAAACCATTTCATTCACCTCTGCATCCAAATCTTCTATTGTAAAAGTCAAGTTGCCATTTCCTGTACCGCTATCTCCTTGTACTGTTATTTGTCCACTATTAATAACTGGTGTAATAACACTACTTGTGTTGTCCGTTATTTCGATTGAAGTCGGTGCGCCAGAGATACTTACACCTACTGTTTGTCCGTCTGTACCATTAACATCAAAACAAACTTGATAAATAACAGTACCATCTGGAACTGTAACTCCTGTTGTTGCTTGATGTATCCATGAAAGAGTTAAGTTGCCAGCGTTCGTTCCGCTTGTACCGAAAGCAGCTTCGTTTAAATCTGTCAAGTTATAATTCTGAACAGATGCAAAAGTTAAAACAGACTCATCCCAATTCATACTATATTGTGCACTTACTATATCATTGAATCCTTCTACTGAAACATCCATACATACCTGCGTGCCATTATCTGCAATAACCTCTTCTACGATAAATGCGAGTACACTCGTATTCGGTCCGCCACCGCCATTATCATTAACTACGACTTGACCACTATTATTTGAAAAGTCAAGAACGGCATTTGTGTTATCTGTTACTTCTATTGAAGTTGGTGTTCCTGATAATCCAACTGTTGCCGTTTGACCGTCAGTTCCTGCTGCTACATCAAAACAAACTTGGTAAATCACAGTCCCATCAGGAACAGTAACGCCTGTTGTTGCTTGGTGTATCCAAGAGGCAGTTAAATTACCATTTGCCGTTCCACTTGTTCCAAATGCTGCAGCATTTAAATCAGTAAGGTTGAAATTTTGAGCACTTGCATAATCTAAAACATTTTCGTCCCAATTCATACTGTACTGGAAACTTACAATGTTCGTGAAGCCTTCGACTGAAACATCTAAACAAGTTTGTGCACCTGCATCTGCTGTAGATGACGAAACATTGAATGTTACACCTGATGAAGGTGGTGGCGGTGTGCCATTTACACTAATTTGTCCAGCATTATTTGAAAAGTCAATAACGGCATTTGTATTATCTGTTACTTCGATTGAAGTTGGAGAACCTGATAAATTTACGGTTGCTGTTTGTCCTTCTGTTCCTGCGATTGCATCAAAACAAACTTGATAAATTACAGTACCATCTGGAACAGTAACTCCCGTTGTTGCTTGGTGTATCCATGAGGCAGTCAAATCGCCACTTGTCGTTCCTGCCGTACCAAATGCCGAAACATTTAAATCTGTTAAATTGAAGTTTTGCGCACTTGCATAATCCAAAACATTTTCGTCCCAATTCATACTGTATTGGAAACTTACAATGTTCGTAAATCCTTCAACTGAAACATCTAAACAAGTTTGTGCGCCTGCATCTACTGTAGATGAAGAAACACTGAACGTCACACCTGATGAAGGTGGTGGAGGCGTTCCATTTACACTAACTTGCCCATTATTATTTGAAAAGTCAACAACTGCATTGGTGTTGTCTGTTACTTCGATTGAAGTCGGAGCCCCCGATAAGCTTACTGCTGCTGTTTGTCCCTCTGTTCCTGCTAGTACATCAAAGCAAACTTGATAAATAACAGTACCATCTGGCACTGTCACCCCCGTTGTTGCTTGGTGTATCCATGAAGCAGTCAAATCGCCACTTGTCGTTCCTGCCGTACCAAATGCCGAAACATTTAGGTCCGTTAGGTTGAAGTTTTGTACACTCGCATAACCTAAAGTATTTTCATCCCAGTTCATACTGTACTGAAAGCTCACGATATCTGTAAAGCCTTCAACTGAAACGTCTAGGCAAGTTTGTGTACCTGCATCAGCCGTAGAAGAAGCGACATTAAAAATTATACCAGAAGCTGGCGGAGGAGGTGGCGAACCACTTACAACTACCGCACCGTCTTGATTGATAAAGTTCTGTACTGCAAAAGTGTTATCTGTCACCTCAATAGAAGTTGGAATACCAGATAAACCAACAGCAACAGACTGCCCTTCAGCAGCAGCTAAGACATCAAAACAAACTTGATAAATCACTGCGCCGTCTGGAAGTGTTACTCCTGTCGTTGCGTTATGAAACCAAGAAAGTGTTAAGTCGCCATTAACTGTACCTGCAGTTCCAAATGCAGACCCATTCAGGTCCGTGAGGTTATAATTTTGTGAGGTAACATAGCTGAGTTTCGTTTCATCCCAGTTCATACTGTATTGAATACTTACAATATCAGTAAAGCCTGTTACGGAAAAATCCACACAGACTTGGTCTCCTACATCCGCAGTTGGAGAAGAGACACTGAAAGTTACGTCAGCTAAAGCGTTGTTAAAATCTGTTGAATGAGCAACTAAGGAATTAGTCGCGGTGTAGCTGTTCAGCATTCCGTTTATTTCAGAAGATACGTCTATCTTCGAGGAAGAGGGAACAGCAGCGCTATTAAACGAAGTCTCGCCATTGTTGGCAGAATTGTTTGTGGGCGCAGTCATAGGATTGGGTGTAGCAAAAGCAGTGAATGCTAGTACCATCATACCCATTACCAATGTAATAAGCCTTGTCATATGCTCGGAATTTGGGACGAATACAAAGCGATTAAGGATGAAAACACAAATGAAAATTCAGATACAGAGATTTCTTTTCAGGAATCTTATTTCTGAATAGTCAGAATAATGCTTTCAGCTATTCTTAACTTGTTTTGTAAAATTAATTTTTTTTAAAATTAACCGTCTTTTAAAATTTAGTAACTCTATTCCAAAGACATATTCGTTCATGGGAATTATGAAGAATATTCAAGAACGATTAGATGTCCGTTTCTTGGTCTCTTTGAAAAAATTTAAAACTCTCGGTTGTTCTGTGTGTACGGTCTGAAAAAAAATTCGATAAAATTCTTTTTCTCTTTAGTTGTAATCGGAAAAATTAATACGAGCGTTCCTATTGGAACTTAAAATACTTCTTCGGTTATTTTGAGCTTATTTCTTTTAAATAGGTTACCCTATTTAGTCTATCAAAGTCATTTTACGCGTAGCTACGGCACTATCTGTCGCGATGCGGTACAAGTAGCTGCCTGTTGCTGGAAAAATGTCTCCTGATAGAGGTATTGTGTGTGAACCACTTGCTAAGTCATACTTTTTTTCAAAAAGTAATTTACCTGTAACGGTATATACACTTAGTACAGTTTCTGATTTATTGTGTAAATCAAAAACGATGTTAGTTGTGTTTTTAAAGGGATTTGGAGAGTTTGCATGTAAAGCAAAATCAGCCGTATGAATAGTTGCAACTCCTGTATTTAGAGTAACTGTTATATCTACTGATTCAAAACTAGTGTCTAACTCCGCTATATTTGGATTAACCAATTCAATAGCTGTAGGTATTCCGTCAAATTCAAAAGATGTGATATCTCCTTCATTTCCGACTACATCGAATACAACAGTGAATAAGACGCTATTATCATTTAAAGTAACACCTTGTAGAGTTGGGTCATCCCAAGCGAAGGTCAATGTATTCGCATCTGTAACTGGGGGCGTACCAAAGCTAGACTCTGCTCCACCAGGTAAACTGAAGTTTGTAACTTCTTTAAAATCTATAATACCTGGGTTCCAGTGCATAGACCACTGTGCACCTGCTACACTAGTCCAATTTTGAACTTGAATATCTATTCTTACAGTTTGACTCTCTTCTGCTACTGCTGGCATGGCAGTCATCACGACGTCTTGCGCTTGTAATGATACAAGTGCTAAGAAGAAGAGTACTGACAAAGTTGATATTAGTTTTTTCATAATACAACAATTTACAAGTAGCTTGCCGGAATCAACCAAAACTCTGATATTCTCTTTATTAAAACGACTTTTAACAATTAAAAATCATTTATCATTAAGAATGAACATTATTATTTAAGTAAGAAATAATAAATATTAAAATTGAAAGGAGAAATAAAATCAGAAAAGGACTTTCTAATTAGTAAAAATTCTCAAAAGTTATCGTCATCTGCAATCGACAGAAATACATAAAAACTTAAAAGACAACATTTAATAACAGCATCAATCAAAAAGATATAATTGATTTAAGCTTTTGTAAAATAGGATTACAATTTATTAAACAAGCTTTAACCCGTGAAGTCAAATGACTTTACTAAGGCAATACTGTTTCTTCATTGGGATAAAATCAAAACAGTAATCTGAAACCGTGAATATTCATCGCGTTTCAATGTTCGGTTATGTATATGTTCATCGCTACAGAAAAGTTAAATAACTCTTTATTTCAATTTTAAGAGATACGTTTCTTTTCCTTTAGCCTAGGGATTAAAAACAAAAATTTATAGTTCAGGCGCAAATATACGCAAAAATCTATTATCTGGCAACTTGATGAGCTAATGAATCGATTGCCTTATTTAAAACAGAAGAATGAAGTCCTTATTTTATTGGTAAAGACAATTCTACATAAAAATAAGGGTTCTCCGTCAAATCGTATGAAAGTGGCATAAAAAAATAAGAAAGGGGCAAGCTCTCGAAAGAACTTGCCCCTATCTATTTAATCAGTAATGATTACTTTACTACAACCATAGTTTTAGTTGAAGTGAAGTCAGCATTAGCCAAAGTGTAAGTTAATACACCTGCTGGCAAGTTGCTCAAAGTTACTTCGTTGTAACCTTTTGCGTACTCTCCGTTGATTACAGATACTACTTTACCAGTCATGTCAGATACAGTGATAGCTGCTGTTCCTGCCGTTGGCAAGTTGAAGCTAACAGTTGTGAAATCTTTCACTGGGTTAGGAGTATTTTGG
>CALDUB010000428.1 GCA_937923465.1 uncultured Saprospiraceae bacterium | reverse complement strand
ACAATGCCTTAACTGAAAATCAGATTATTTCCCTTCCTATTTCTCAGACTTCGGGATATAGCGAAAGAGTTATTAATGGAGGTGCAGTGCGTTCAAGTGGCGTCGAAATTCTTTTAGGATTGACTCCAGTTCGTACAGCAGATTTCAAATGGAATAGCTTCTTTAATTTCAGTACAAACAAAGCGATTGTAGAAACATTACCAGAAGAAGCGGGACGCTTAACTTTGGCTTATTCTCGCGTTTATGACAATACAAATCAGACGGTGTGGTTTCAAGTAGAAGAAGGCGGACGTATTTGTGACATGTACGGAACGGGCTATGCAAAAAACGAAAATGGTGATTTTATTATTGATGCTAATGGTCGTTATGTAGTTGATAATACTTTGATTCTCTTAGGAAATTATAACCCTGATTTCACTTTGGGGTGGAGTAACGATTTGACGTATAAAAACTGGAATATGAGTTTCCTTTTAGACTGGCGTCAAGGTGGAACTCTTGTTTCTCGTACACAGGCTCTTGCAGGTGTAGGCGGGCAATTGGCAGAGACAGGCGACCGCCCAGAAGAGGGCATCATTGCAGAAGGTGTTGTGAATATGGGGACGGAAGAAACGCCTCGTTGGGAAGCGAATACAACCGCAGTTACAGCAGAGCAGTATTACCGTCAATACTATGACCGTAATCACGAAGAGAATAATACTTACGATGCTAGTTTTATCAAATTGCGCCAATTCTCGATAGGTTATACTTTCCAATCTACTGACAATTCGGGATTTTTTAGAAATGGTAGAAATTTGAATGTCTCGCTTATCGGGCGTAATCTTTTTGCCTTGAGTGACATTCCTCATTTTGACCCAGAACAATTAGCTGTTCAAGGTAATAATTTTGTGAGCGGCGTGGAAGATATGTCTTATGCTACGACACGTAGTATTGGGGTGAAGATTGGGTTTGATTTTTAAGAGGCTGAGCGGATAATATTCTTTGATAATTGCCCACTAACCCCCTGAAGGGGGAACTTTCGTTTAGTTTTAGTTCTTTGTAATTCTCAATTTTTCTATTTCAATGTTTTATATGACGTATTGAAATAACAAAATTAAGAATTACAAAGAAAGTAACTCTGAAAAAAGTTCCTCCTTTAGGGGACTAGGGGGTCCGAACAATAAAAATGAAAAAAATAATATCATATATAGCAGCATTCGCACTACTAGCGATAACCAGCTGTACCAAAGATTTCACAGAAATCAATACAAACCCAAATGCACCAATTGAAGTGCAACCGAGTTTGTTGTTACGTCAAGTCATTTACAATTATGGAGATGAAATGGCTTACGAAGGTTTTGTCGCAGGAAATTTATTGAGTCAACATTTTACAATGGTTGATTTCAATTTATTTGACCGTCACAATCTGGGGTCACCGCAGGTTGGCGGTAATCCATGGCCCGTTTTATATCGCAATTTACGGGACAATGAATTGATTTTAGAAAAAGCACGAAACACACCAGCAGCGGCAGTTTATGAAGGACCAGCTTTAATAATGAAAGCTTACTTAACAGCAGCTTTGACGGATATTTACGGTGATGTGCCCTACTTCGAAGCTCTAAAGGGTCAAGACGGCACAGTAACGCCTGCTTATGATAGACAGGAAGAAATTTATACAGCAGAGAACGGAATTTTGGATAACCTGACCAAAGGAATTACGGCTATTGAGTCGTATACTGGTGCGATAAAAGCAGAGGGAGACGTTCTGTTCGGTGGTGATTTAGCAGCTTGGACGCGTTTTGCGAATTCTTTGCGTGTGAAGTATTTGATGCGTATTTCGAATAAGCAAGATGTTGGGACTGACTTGCAAGCAATTTATGACGGTGCTAATTTCATTAGTGAGAATACTCAAAATGCTACCTTTGATTTTACAGACGGACAGCCTAATAATTTCCGTATGGCGAATTTACGTGCTGGGGATTTTAATCTTTTCATCATGTCTGAAACGATGCAAGATATTTTGTCAGAGACAAATGATACTCGTGTTGGTACTTTTTTCAAAAAGGTACAAAATGAAGATTCAGAATTAGAATATCAAGGTTTTTTGAATGGTTTTGATGCATCAGCAACTTCGATTTCGATTGCTGATTATTCTTTGGCTGGGACAATCTTTCGAGAAGCGACTGGTGGTTTAGATGCAAACTTCATGACTGCTGCGGAGACACATTTTCTTTTTGCAGAAGCAGCAGAACGTGGTCTTATTTCTGCGGATGCACAGGCTCATTATGAAATGGGCGTACAAGCATCTTTCGATTATTGGCAAACGGAAATGCCTACGGATTATCTAACTGTAGGTGCGACAGCTTATGGGAATGAAGATGAAATCATGCAAATTATCACGCAAAAATGGTTGCATAATATCATTAATGGCTATGAAGGTTGGATTGAATACCGTCGTACTGGTTTCCCTGAGTTAAAAACAGTGGCAGCAAGTTTGAACAATGATTTAATTCCTGTTAAAATGCCTTATCCGCCAGATGAACAAGCATTGAATACGGCGAATTACGAAGCTGCAACGGCGAGTGACGGGAATAGTGTGAATACTGCCGTTTGGTGGGATGAATAGATTAGTTATTGGTTGATTGTGTTGATTAGTTATTAGTCAGCATAATCAATCAGTTAACATACTCAATAAATAATCAAGATGCTCGAAAATCCAAATATACTTCAATGGATATTGGTAGTCCTGAGTGGACTGCTCTTTTTCTTTATTACTCCCATTTCAAAAACCGCCTCTGAATTTTTCTCTGCTACTGATGCCGAAGGAAAACAACCAGGTGTATTCATGTTAACAGCAAGTTTGGTTATTTCTTGGATTTTTGCCAAATCTATTACCAATGCTGCTAACTTAGGTTTGCTTTTTGGATTTGTTGGTGGAATAGCTTATGCCGTTTATTACTTATCATTTGTAGTGGCGGGTCTGGTGATTTATCAATTGCGAACCAAAGGCGGATTTACGAGTATTCATCATTTTTTGCAGAGCAAGTTTGGACGTTCCGCAGTTATTATCTTTTCGATATTGATAGGATTTCGATTATTCAATGAAGTCTGGTCAAATACGATGGTTATCGGTAGTTATTTTGGAGCGGCTGGAAGTTCCTCGTATTATTCCTCGATTTTAGTGTTCACAGGTTTGACTTTAGCCTATACATTAAAAGGTGGATTGCGAAGCTCTTTATTGACAGATGCCATTCAAATGGTCTTATTTGGTGTCTTACTTTTTATCATTATGGCTTTGATAATGCCACGGGGAGAAGAAACTGTGAGTGATTATATTACATCAGGTTCTTGGACTATGGCAGGTGGATTGAATTTATTATTTGCTGCCTTTATTCAAATATTTAGCTACCCTTTCCATGATTCGGTCATGACAGACAGAGGATTTATTAGCAGCCCAAAGAAAACTTTAAAGAGTTTTTTATGGGCAGCTTTGATTGGTTTTTTCTGTTTGGTCGTGTTTAGTTTTGTTGGTGTGTTTGCGCGTTTTCAAGATATGGAAGGACAGGCGGCAGTAGAAGTTGGAAAAGTTTTAGGAGTGGCAGCGATGTTGGCGATGAACTTTATTATGGTTACTTCGGCGGCTTCGACTTTAGATTCTGCTTTTTCTTCTTTCTCTAAATTGGTGGTGATTGATTTAGGAAACAAAAAATTACAGACCGTCTCCCGTGGACGTTTGATGATGGTACTTTTGACGATTTTGGGTACTTTACCTATATTTTTTAATCCCGAAATTCTTTCTGCAACCACCGTCAGTGGAACAATGGTTATGGGTTTAGCACCTGTTTTTCTTTTATGGAAATTAGATGCACCAAAATTGTCTTTTCATTTAGCCGTTGGTGCAGGAATTGTGATTGGTATTTTAGTGGCTATCGGAAAATTTCCCGAAAGCCTCATTTTTACAGAAGGAAAATACAATGATTTACTGGCGTCAAACCTTTATGGTATCATATTGGTTTTCATTTTGTTTTTGATACCTTACTTTCTTAAGGAACGCTAAAACAATAATTTATAACATTTGACAGGATTAAATCTCCTCCCCGATGCTCGGGGCAAGCTATTTTCCACTTGAAATCAGTCAAAGTATTAACAATTATCCTTCTTTCAAGCGAAAACTGAGAAGATTTAGTCTCTGTCAAACCTTTATAAGTTATTATTTCATCGTTCCTAAGAAACAGCGTTTGTCAAATAACGAATAAAAATAATCGGTAATGGGTGAAATCGGTTGATGTCTCACTTTTACTCACAAGGTGACTTTGAGTCTAATGTCGTCAACTTAAGGGAAATATGTTGTTATAGTTTTCATATAAGACTTACAAACATGATGCGATAGGAACACGGAAAAACACGGATTTAACGGATTCAAACGGATAAAATCCGCGTCCTATCCGTGTTTTTCCGTGTGCATCCGTGTTCCTACCAAATCATGCTTGCTATCTATTTTCACTAAGTTGACGACATTCGACTTTGAGTCACCCTGTGAGTATTCACCAATTTAACCCACTGCCAAATAATCTTGACTATGGCAACTAAAGCAGTCGGTATTTTAACTGGTAAAATATTAGTTTTTGGTGGTGTTTACAGCAACTTTCAAGCATTGGAAAAAATGCAGGAAATCGCAGCTGATTTACACATTGCACCTTCTAACATCATCTGTACAGGCGATGTGGTAGGCTACTGTGCCCAACCCGAAGAAACGGTGCAAAGTGTCCTAAATTGGGGTATTCATTCGATTGCTGGCAATGTTGAAATTCAACTTCGAGATAATGAGGAGGATTGTGGTTGTGATTTTACGGAAGGTAGTCGATGTGATGTTTTTTCGAGAAGCTGGTATCCTTATTCTCAATCAAAACTGAGTAAAAGTAGCATTGATTGGATGCATACTTTGCCCGATTTTTTGTCTTTTGAGTTTGGTGGCAAAGAGTGTTTTGTCGTTCACGGTTCTTACTTTGAAACCTCAGGTTTTGTATTTAAATCTACTCCGTGGCAAGTAAAAGCGGATAATTTTGCAGCGACCAAAGCAGATATTATTTTTGGTGGTCATTGCGGATTGCCATTTTCAGATATACAAAATGAAAAAATGTGGCTGAACGCAGGAGTTATCGGAATGCCCGCTAATGATGCGACGACGCGTGTTTGGTATATGGTTTTAGAAGAAAATGAAAAAGGTGAAATTCTTTTTGAACATCACTCATTCGAATATGACAACACAAAGGCAGCCGATTTAATGGAAGAAAATCAACTGCCTTTAGAATATGCGCATACTTTACGCACAGGACTTTGGGACAATTGTGAGATTTTACCAGAGTACGAAACTGCTGCGCAAGGAATAGAATTAGACTTTAAAGAAAACTCACCAGCTTAGCTTTAAACCTAATGCAGGCTCCATTCTATTCTCAATAGATACGTTCGTCAAGCTCAATCCTACATGCGGATTAATGCGCTGTCTTGCTTTCTTATTGTAAATTTGTACTGCATTAAATAAGTTCTTATCACTCTTTATTGCAAAGAGATTACTGCAAATTAGTGTTGTAAGACTCGTGATTAAAAGACTTGCAGCTACAGGTTCTGTAAAAAGGACTTCTCGAACACTATTTCCTCTCCCTGAAAAAATATTATCAGTCGTTCTAAACATCCAACCAAAGGTCGCGCCTATAGAAACTCCATAAGTCGTGAAAGTCAACAAACGATTGCGCTGATAACGTTTGAATTCATGCATTGCTAAATCATTATCTTCCAAATAAGAAACAATATGCCTTCCTTGCCAACCACTTTTTCTAAACTCCTCATCATTGGAAGGACGAAAGAAAAAGGGATTCATTGCATAGCGCAAGCGACCAATTTTGAATGCGTCAACCTCCTTGTCAAATAGCCAACTTCCACGTTTCCCTATTTCAATATGGGGTAATTCTTGCCCATTGAGAGAGTAAAAACTTAGCACAAACAATAAGTAGAAAATGGTGTTCTTCATGGTGTATTTGATTTTAATATTGGTGAATTAATCAAAAAACGTAGATTAAAATTTCATATTTTACCATTAAGAAAACAAAAGGCGATAAATTTTCTTATCTTTCAGCGAATTTTCGCTAATGATATATTTATTTAGAAAATATATGGTACGATTATCGGATACTATGAGCTTGATAACTACAAATTAATAACGGTCAATCAGAATATGACAACACATCCTTATCCACATCTTTTTAAGCCTTTAGACTTGGGCTTTACTACAATTAAGAATCGCGTTCTCATGGGCTCTATGCACACGGGATTAGAGGAATCTAAAAATGGTTTTGAAAAGCAAGCTGCTTATTTTGCCGAACGTGCAAAAGGTGGTGTTGGTCTTATCGTGACTGGCGGTATTGCGCCAAATCGTGCTGGTTGGGTTGGTCCATTCGGAGCAAAATTATCAAATAAGTCAGAAGCTAGAGAGCATAAGAAAATCACAGACGCGGTACACGCTGAAGGTGGTAAAATCTGTATGCAAATCTTGCATACAGGACGTTATGGTTATCATCCGTTTTGTGTAGCGCCAAGTCCTATTCAAGCTCCAATTAACCGTTTTAAGCCGTGGGAATTGAAGGCAAGTGGTATCAAACGCACCAAGAAGGCATTTGTAAAATGTGCCTTATTAGCGCAAGAAGCAGGTTATGATGGCGTAGAAATAATGGGTTCAGAAGGTTATTTATTGAATCAATTTATAGCGACAAGAACAAATAAAAGAACAGACGAGTATGGTGGCTCTTACGAGAATCGCATTCGCCTTCCTTTAGAAATCATCAGAGAAACGAGAGAGGCCGTTGGTGAGAACTTCATTCTTATTTATCGACTTTCTATGTTGGATTTAGTTGATGAAGGAAGTACTTGGGAGGAAGTTGTACACTTAGCTAAAGAGGTCGAAAAAGCTGGTGCGAACATCATAAATACAGGTATTGGTTGGCACGAAGCGCGTGTTCCTACTATTGCGACAGTTGTGCCTCGTGCAGGTTTTGCTTGGGTGACTAAGCGTTTGATGGGTGAGGTTAATATTCCTTTGGTCTCTGTGAATCGTATCAATACACCTGAGGTGGCAGAGCAAACATTAGCTGATGGTTGTTCTGATATGGTTTCTATGGCACGTCCACTTTTGGCAGATGCCGAATTTGTAGTGAAAGCTATGGAGAATCGTGCAGATGAAATCAACACTTGTATCGCCTGCAATCAAGCATGTCTTGACCATGTATTTAAGCGTCAAACAGCAAGTTGTCTGGTCAATCCAAGAGCTTGTTACGAGACGGAATTAAACTACGAATCAGTAGACACAAAACGAAAAATAGCAGTAATCGGTGCAGGACCAGCAGGTCTCACAGCAGCAACTATATTAGCAGGACGCGGTCATAAAGTTGATTTGTACGAAGCGGCGAGTGAAATCGGTGGACAATTCAACATGGCAAAACAAATTCCTGGTAAGGAAGAATTTCATGAAACGGTGCGTTACTTCAATCGTCAGATTGAATTGACAGGCGTTAATTTGCTTTTGAATACGAAAGCAAATGCGGACAAATTATCAACGCAAGATTATACAGATGTGATAATCGCCACGGGTGTTACGCCACGTATGCCTAAGATTGAAGGTATCGACCATCCGAAAGTATTGTCTTACATCGATGTATTGAGACATAAGAAATCAGTTGGAAAGAAAGTAGCAGTGATTGGTGCGGGCGGTATTGGTTTTGATGTTTCTGTATTTTTGACAGACGAAGGTGCGTCTAATTCACTCAACATTCCTGCCTTTATGGATGAATGGGGTGTTGATATGGAATACAAGCACGGTGGTGCCTTAAAGCAAGCTGAAATAGAAGAAAGTCCACGTGAAATTCATTTGTTCAAACGCTCAAAAGGAAAGCACGGTGCGAACTTAGGTAAAACTACAGGTTGGAT
>CALDUB010000427.1 GCA_937923465.1 uncultured Saprospiraceae bacterium | reverse complement strand
TCTCACCTCTCGCCTCGCCCCTCTCTCCTTTTTTCTAATAAAATTTCGCCAAAGTGACCACCAACATGATAAAGAAAAAAGCGGGAAAATAAGAAGCCTTGAAAATCTGATTGTCATTAAAGTCAAATATTTTACTTTTATCTTTGGTGTAGGTAATCAAGTTAGCAGTAGAACTGACGAGCACAAAATAAGCAATGAAATAAAAGTACTCCAGATAAATTAAATCCGCTGTCACAATCTCTTTTCGCATATCAATATGTGAAAAAATAAGCACGAAAAAGAATGCCGCCATACTTTCAATAATTCCTTGCCTTTCCTGTGTTTTATGACAAGCATAAATCAAAATAAAGACCATAATCAAGGTGACAAAAATAGGAATCAAATAAGTCACAAAGGCATTTAATAACAATCTCCGCGTGTGAATATTATAGTGCAAAGTTGGGACTTCTTCAAACAAAGCCTTCTCTCCATATCCAAAATCAGAATCATAAGTCTCTGTAGAATAATTAAAGTAACTTTCCAAAAGTTCGCTTCCTGGAATACGTATCTTAGGATTCAAACCGCTTTTTCTCGAAGGATTAGTATAACTGTAACTCCCCAAATCTGGCGTTAAAATCAAATGGTCATTATTATCTATTGGTGTGATTTCAATATTGATGTGTCGCTTATCCAGAGGGAAATCTGCGTAATTTAGATTTAAAAGCAAGGTCACTCTAAAATCCCAGCCCACTAACAGATAAGCGGGCGTATCTTCTTTTGACGCTATGACTTTCCGATAAGATTCTTCCAAATAAGAAGCTTCTGAAAATGGCGACATCTGCGGTAGATTAACCCCAATCGACACTTCATCGACAATATCTAAGGGATATTTTTGCCATATTTTTCCACCTACGTTAAGGTTATAACTGTCTTGAAATTCCATGCGTTCTACATAGAGTCCAGTTGGAATAGGGATTGCTTTAGGTGTTTTTAATTCATCAGATTTGAGATGCTGCTGCGAGACAAATCGACTCAGCGAACTCAAATCTGCTATCGGGGGACTTTTTTCTGTTCCCTGTACTTTTTTAGAAGTATGCTGCAAATATCCGACGAGCACAACATTGGCAATTAATAACAGAGAAGCAACAAAACTCAAAGTCCAGATTTCGCCTTCATCCAAATAATCCTTACCAAATATTATCCCTAAAATACAAACCAAAAGGAAGGACAAGGCAATCGCAATTTTGATGTACTTTCGGTCTAAAATCTTTGAATCGCCTAATAAATCTTCTTTAAAAAAGAGCAAACCTATTCCCCAACTAGAGGTAGGAATCTTATCATAAAAGAAAAGTGTTTCGTCATTTTGTTGTTCATCAAAAAACTGAACATGCCCTGTCTCTCCTGCCAATAAACCATCATAAGCCTCTATCAATTCTACAGGAGCGTCTTCTTTTATCTCCTGTAGTTTGACTGTTCCGATATACTCATTTAAAGGGTGCGCCAAAAATGTACCTTCATTAGAAGTAATCAAACCGTAGCCAGTCTTCCCCAAAGCCATCTTGTGTATTAAATTCTTAAATCCACTTGCGACAAAACTCATAGTTATCGTTCCTCTCACCTCTCCTCTTCGTGGACCTTTATTATAATAAAAAGGAATACCATAATCGACATACCAATCCTGTGCTCCTGTAGCAAAATATGGCTCTACCCATTTGGCGCCATTATCTCGTACACTCGTGTACCACGCAGTACCTGAGACACTTTTGTCGTAGTAATCATACTTTTCACCGACATACATGTAGTCTTGATTTCCTTTGTTGTAATAAGGACAAAAGAGGCGTCTGTCATCTGAAAAAGCATTGGGCTCGTAACAAGCCGTCACTCCTTGGATTTCAGGAATACTAAGAGAACTTTTCTTAATAATTTGCTCTATTTCCTCTTCGCTGTAGTTATTACTTCCAAATAAAACTGCCAAACGATTGCCTTCTGCTGTAATCTTAGCTAAGATTTCATCCACTTGGTCACGTAATGCAGCTGTTGTTTTTGCACCTTGGTCTTGGACCAATTGATTCCGTTCATTTATGAAATTAAAATAGTCGTAAACAAGATAAGCCGTTAAGGCAAACAGTAAAATACCAATGAGATAAAATATTTTCTTGACCATAATTTGTGTGTAAGTTTTCTCTAAAAGTAATACCCAAAATTAACATTAAATCGACTCTCCCAGCTATTCTCCTCGTCTCCCTCAGTCAGAGCATTCTCCCATTGCGGACCAAGCCACGGTTGGTGCAAACCGCTCGCATAATCAAGATAAACATAAATCGGATTAGCAGAGACTAAAATCCCAAAAACATTCATTTGTGTATCTTCCCAACTCTCTACAGATTTGTCCATATAAGAGTAATCATCGTAAATCTGTAAAGAAGTAATCGGTCCCCATTTCACTGGAATAGTGTAAGCGATGCTGATAGAATAAATATTTGCTTTTGCTGCTGTCTGATAAGGAAAACCGTAGGCTGTCATCTCTATTTTATCGCGACTCTCTCCTTCTGCATTCTCTGGTTGATTGTTGTAAGCAATGCCTTGTAACTTGAGGTTTAAGTTTTTATAATCCAGCTCATAATGCAGACTTAATGCCGCTTGACGACCAATTTCTTCTGTATCAATATTCCAAATGCCGCCTACCTGAGTCGATACACCAATAGATTGCTGTGCCGTTTTTCCAAATTTATAATTTAAACGAGTGTTCAGTTGATTAACTTCCTTGTTTCGACCAGAGAAATCATAGCTGTATCGCGCATCTGATATGGGGGCATTATCTGCAAAACTTAGCGTTTCTGCATTTTTATAAAACCCTAAATCAAACTGTATTTTATCATTTTCAAAATCATAACTCACGCCCATGTCATGGTCATCCTCAAATCCAAGATAGAAAGGCAATTGAAAAAACCAAGAATGAGAATTAAATTGTTCTGTTCCAAAATACGCAGGAATTTGTCCGAGTTTCATATGATTTTTCTCATTCAAGTTATATTGAAAGTAACCATATTTCAAAAAGGCACCACCGAAGCCTGCCGCGTAAAATCGCTGGTCAATGTGAAATTCCCATTTCTTGTATTTCGCATCCACATTGATACGAAATACTTCGAATCCAAAATCACCACCGCGTTTGATTTGATTAGGTTTCCACGAAGAAAGGTTATAATTAAAGCGAAGAGCTCCGCCATAATTGAGTTGAATTTCATCAAATTTTTCAACTGATATTGAATCCCCTTGTGCTATCGTCGGCATAGTACAGACAACTAATAAGAGAAAGATTAAAATTTGCTTTTTCATTGTTTCGTTTTATTTCGGCGCAAATTTAAGTAAAAAATAGTTTAGCCCAATCAGATATGAGTTCTTTGGTGATGACTGCTTTCATTCCAGAGGATATAAATGCTAATTCCCGTCATTTCATACCATATGATTCTAATACATCATCTGAAAATCAGTAACTTAGCGCCAGATTATCACCACTTTTATTAAAATAAACACAATGAGAAACCTCCTCTTTCTATTAACATTGCTCATTAGTAGTTCTTTTGTTACAGCACAAGAGTTCATTCAGACTTATCCTGATGCGGGTGCTCGTTCTATGAAGATAACGAAGCCTAGTAATTTCTTCAATATTCTAACCCAAAACGACGAAACAAATGCTTGGAATGCACTCAACATTTCGGAGAGTACAGGCGATGTCATTTCTATCAACCAAGCAGCAGACAATAGTTTGCAGCGGCATTTGGCGCATTCATTTTTCTATGAATTAGATACTATCCAAAATAGTACGGATAAAGACATTCAATACTCGAAATATCAGCCAAATGGAACTCTAGTTTGGCAGAGGACCTTAGATTTGGATTTAGATAATTTTGGACTGTGTGTTATTCCTACCAATGATGACAACTTACTTTTAGGAGGTGTGACGCAGGTGGGTTCAGATACGCTACAGCGTATTTTCTTAACAAAAATGACGCAAGACGGAGATGTTTTATGGCATAGAATCCTACCAAAATCCGCGACCAAATATGATAGTATTTTAGGCTACATAATCGGTTTAGACGGTGAAACCTATACATTGAAAGAAGTTGGACTTAATAAAATTTACCCTACCAAAGACGGTGGTTATCTAATTCGTAATAATCATGGATATAATGGCGGCGGAGTTTTAGGTGCCTACAATAACTGGATAAAAACAGATGCATACGGTCGTGTCCTTTGGTCAAATTCAATACTTATTGGTTCAAAAAACATAAATAATCCTGTCCCAAGCACGGGTTACACACAGTATGCTAATGGCATGGTGGACTCTTGGGAAGACGGTTCTGTTGTCATTGGTTTTGATACTAAAATAGGCACATCTCAATCTTCATCCGCGCCTATTATCAAGTTTAATTCTGTGGGAGAAACTGTTTTCTCTAAATATTACAATGGACACAGTTGGACAAATGATAATCATGGTATCATGGCGCGTCCAAATGGCGGCGTTTTTCACGTTTTATATCATGGTGACTTAGCCTCGAGTGCCATTGGAATGACAAGAAATGCGGTTACTGTTTTCGGTTATTCTCCTAATGCGGACGACAGTGATTATTTACCTGATGCTAATTACATTTTAGACTTCCCAGAGAATGGTTTTATCAATTCTAATACACAAGAGTTTACTTCGGTAGATGAATTTGCTATCCACGATTTTTATGTAGTAGACGATAATAAATTTCTTATTGCAGGAGCTATTAATGATGAAAATACTAATTTTTACGACTACAGTAGCTATGAAGAAGGAACTGGCGGAACGCCTTTCGCAGCACTCTATGACCTGACTCAAGAATGTAATACTTACGAGAAGGATTTCGCCTTTTTCGGAGAATATGAAGGACACACTTATTTTCTTTCCGAAGTCGCTTATCCTTTGGAAGAAATGGAAGGCGTTGCTGCTAGTATCGGAGGATATTTAGCTTCGATTAATAGTAAGGGAGAAAATGACTTTTTGAATGACGAAGCCCTAGGCAGTACGGCTATCATCGGATTGAGTGACACAACAACCGAGGGCGAATTTGCTTGGGCAAACGGCGAACCTGTCGACTTTACAAACTTTTCAGACTGCCTGCCAGACTGCGAGAATACGGAAGACTTGGATTATGTTCAGATGGATTTTGGAAATGGTATATGGAGTTTCGCGAATAATACGACAGGGACATACCGTTTTGTCATAGAAGTTGATTGTGCGGGTCCAACGGAACTATTACCTGATTTGACTATAGAAAGTACGACTCCTTTGCCTTCTGCAACTGCTGCTGGTAATATTGTTCCTTTTGAATTGGAAATCTCTAATTATGGTAGCGCAGACCAAAGTGGTACTTTTAATGTCAACGCTTATTTGTCTTTGGACGGTAGTTTGAGTACCGATGACTACGCTGTTGGAACAGTCGAGATGAGCGATATAGTCATGACAACTACTCAGAACATTGAGTTCTCAATCAATATTCCTACTGATATTATGGCTAACTTTTATCATCTGATTTTTGCAGTAGATGCAGATGAGACTATTGTAGAAACGACGGAAGAAAATAATTTTCACATCGCGAGTGATTTCGCAACTTACAATCCAAACAATACAATTGAAGTCTTAAGTACAGGTATTGATATTCGCTTTAATTTTCTCAATGTCGCGTCGGGAACTATGGTACAGGGGGAAGATTATTTATATCCTGTCAGCATTTCTAACTATGGTAGCGAGGACTTAACTCAGCCTATCAAAATTGGCATTTACAACAAATATGGCTTTCCTTATTTATCAACTGGCGAGCAAATTTTGGCAGCAGACCAATGGGGTGAATTTATTCTAACTGAGCTACCTGCGGGCGTTACAGATACGATACAGATTCCTGTTCCTGTGCCAGCGGATGCTGTTTATGGTTCGTATCCGCGTCTTTATTTCTATGCAGATTACGACAATCAATTAGAGGAAATAAGAGAAGACAACAACTTCTTGAGTACATACACCAGCCTAAATCTTACGGGAGATAGTTATATCGAATTTGCCATTGAAAACATCCAAGGTTTTCCAAATACTCTGGCACAGGGCGAAACTTTTGACTTGAGTTTTGATGTCGTCAATACCGGAACATTGCCTGCTGACGGCGAATTTACAGTAAATCTTTCTTTAGCAAATGACTCTTGGTCAAGTGCATTTTTCGGTTACGATAAAAATTTCACTTTAAGTAATCTAGCACCTGGTGGAGTACAAAATATCTCTACGACTTTAACCGTCGCACCGCACAGCTATACACTTAATAATTATCGAGTGAGATTCATAATTGATACAGAAAATACGATTACCGAAGCCTCTGAGCAAAATAATACAATAATGAGTTCGCAGTCTGCGACAATAACGGAGTCTCCAAATCCAGATTTATCGCTTTCTAATTTAACAGAAATCGCAGATACTTTGACGCAAGGCGATGTTGTCTTTTTCTATTTTGATGTTGAGAATTTAGGAGAAGAAGTTGCTGCGGGCGAGTACAACATCAAGATGTATTTACAGCCATATAGCTACTTCAATCTTGAATATGAAAGTACTTATTTAGAGGTGGGTATCATTCAGACGGGTTTCACTCCTCCAGGAGTAATACCAGGCGTGTATGCTGGAATTACCATACCAGAGGGATTTCCTACTGGCGATTATTACATCAATATTGTCATGGATGCTAATGATGACATTGAAGAAAAAAACGAGTCTAATAACTATATTTCTGAACCTGTTTATATCAAATCTATCACGGATGATTTTGCATGGGAGTTAGAATGTCCTGAAGATATAGTCGTACAAATTGGCAATGAAACAGAGGTTATTGTCGATTGGGACATTGCGGATATTAGTACAGCCAATAACTGTTCGGAAGACTTGCTAATTGATGTCTTTGGTCAAAGTTTGGGCTTTTGTCCAGGTGGACTTTTTCCAGTTGGTGTTGATACTATTGAGTATGGTATTGCGGGATTTTGTTTTGATACTTATGCAGAGGCATCTTGTCAATTTACAGTGACGGTGGTTAGTCATCCTATTATTACGGTTGAAGAAACGGTGACACTTTGTGCGGGTGAGACTTATGACGGGACGGAGTATTTTGAGAATGATATTATCTCTGAGACGGTGGTTTATCCTGATTTTGACAGTGTTTTTGTAACGAATATTATAGTCTTAGAAACTTTCGAGACGACTGTCAATCAATCTTCTTGTAATCCAGATGATGTTGGGACTTTTACTCAACTACTGATTGCGCAAAATGGCTGTGATAGTTTGGTGACGACCGAAATCATTTTTTCTGAAAGTGCCGAAAGTAATCTAATTGAAGAACTTTGTACTGGAGAAAGCATCATGGTCAATGGGACAATTTATGATGCGGACAACACTACGGGAACAGAGACTTTCCCTATGGGCAGTGTCAATGGTTGTGATAGTTTGGTGAATGTAGATTTGACCTTTATTGAAGTGACAGAGGGTCAATTTACAACTGCTTTTTGTCCAGGAGAAAGCATCTTGATTAATGGAACAATTTACGACTTTGATAATCAAACGGGTCAGGAAGTCTTTCCAAATGGAAGTCAGTCTGGTTGTGATAGTATCTTAAATGTGGCTTTATTTTTTGGCGAAAATACAGCTGGAAATTTCTCTACATCTCTTTGCCCTGGCGAAAGTATCGAAATCAACGGAACTATTTACAATGAAAATAACCAGACAGGAACGGAAATTTTAGATGTACAAAATCAATATGGTTGTGATAGTACTTTAAATGTTACTATTGAATTACTAGAGGAATACAATTTGGATGTGGGAATTTCTTTGACTGAAGGTGGAACTTATAATGACCAAGTTATTCTCAATGATACCTTGATTATCGAAAACTATACTTCAATAGACGGATGTGACTCTATTGTGAATGTCATGATTGATATCATGACTGCTGTTGGAAATGAAAATCAGTTAGAAAACGAAAGTGCTCTAACGTTATTCCCGAATCCCGCTAAAAACAATGAAGTGAATGTTATCCTTGAAACTCCACTTCAAGGTGGTTGGCACATTCAAGTCATGAATACTTTAGGTCAGCTGATTTCTTCTCAAAAAATAAACATCAACACTGGAACGCATTCTTTAAAAATAAAGGATTTGGCGAGTGGGACTTATTTTGTTTCTGCGGAGCGCGAAGGAAGTCGATTGGTGCGGAAGTTGGTGGTTTTATAGTTTTAAAAAACTGAAAAAAAGAATTATCCCAAGCTTTCAAATTGAGAGTTTGGGATTTCTTTTGTGCTTACAAATTACAATTTACTACAAACAATAGTATAATTTTATGTAATTTTGAATTTTATGTTTGTGAATAATCTATTCAAATGAAAATCAAGCAGTTAGAGTTAGAAAATTTCCGTGGATTCGCGGGAAAGCATGTAATTAAGTTTCATGCGGAGAAGCCTACGGTTATCGTTGGGGTGAATGGAAGTGGGAAGACTTCGGTGTTGGATGCTGTTTTTAGACTTATTCATTTTCAAATTTTAAGGTTAATACCCGTCAATGGTGGTACTATATCTTATCAAGAGTCAGATGTGACCATAGGCAAGGAAATCGTAAGCCTGACAATTAATTTCTTTTACTCCCAAGAAAGAGCATTAAAAAATGGTAAATTAGGAACGAAATATTCTCGGCTGACAGGAGAAATACCTTCTGTTAAATCTGAGGGGAAGTTTGCACTTCAAATTAGAGAGACTCTATTTGATGACGGTAAACACCCTTTACCTGTTTTCTTATATTTTCCAGCATCAAGAAATACGGAAACTGAAGAATTTGGAGAATTGAATGATTGGAAGCATGGAGTGGATAGAAGATTGAAGATTTTTAAAAGTATTTGTCAAAGCACAATAGATTCTTCAAGAATTTTCGATTGGTTTATCGAAAAACAAAACATCCAAAATAATGAACGTATAAAAAGAAAAGACTTTGAATACAAAACTCCCTTTGGTCAATCTATAGAAAGTAGTTTACAAGAATTTTTGGATGTTTTCTCAACTAAAAAATTCAATTTAAGATTAGCTACGGATGGTGCAGGTTATCAATCTGTCGTTATTGAAAAAAGTGGGATTGACTTTCAACTCGAACAACTTTCAGCAGGAGAAAAAATGATTTTAGGGTTGGTCTTAGAAATTTTGTATCGTATTTCTACGGGTAATCCAGATATGGAAAAACCATTAGAGACTGATGGTATCGTCCTAATAGACGAATTAGAACTCCATCTCCACCCAAAATGGCAAGCAACAGTACTAAATGCACTCCACCAAACATTCCCAAATATTCAATTCATAGTAACAACGCACAGCCCTTTAGTCATAAATCACGTCCAAAGCGACCAATTAGTATTGATAAACAATGACAAAATCGTACAAGGCGAAGACATTCAAGAAGTCTATGGGAAAGATGTAAATTCAATTACTGAAAACATCATGGGTGCCCCCAAACGTCCGAAGGATGTAGAGGCAATGATTAAAGAAATTCGTAGCTATTTGACTGATGATAATTTGCAAATTGAAAAAGCAAAAGAGAAACTCAGTCAACTACAAGATAAGATTGGAAAGAACGACGGAGATGTTATTGAATTAGATACAATGATTTTATTAGAGGAAGATGAGACATATTAAGAAAGGAACGGAACCCATATCATTGAAAACCTATCGCAATTCAAAAATGCCTACTCCGAGGTATTTGAATATGGATAGTGGCGTCCGAGAAGCTGTAAAAAAACAGTTATTAAATGAGCAAAATTCGCTGTGTGCTTATTGTATGCAGAAGATTGAGTCTTCTAAAATGAAGGTAGAACATTGGTTTCCACGTCATTCAGAAAATACTGAGCTTCAAAAAGAAGGAGAACAAAAAGAATTAGACTACAGCAATCTACTCGCTGCTTGCAAAGGGATAATAAGTATTGGGAGTGATAGATTTGAACATTGCGATACGAGTAAGAAAAATAAAATCGTGAGTATTAATCCTTTAAACAATATCCACATCCAACAAATTCACTACGGAAAACAGGGTGAAATATTTTCAAAAGACACAACACATCAAACAGAAATAGATGATGTTTTAAATTTGAACATAAGAGAATTAAAAGAACGTAGGAGAAAGTTATTGACAACATTTAGAAAAGGACTAAGCGAGAAATCTAAAAAAGGAAAAACAGTCAATCTAAACGCCGAACTCAAAAAATGGCAAGACCAAACGCGTCCTTTCTGCATGGTCATCATTTCTTATCTCGAAAAGAAAATCGCTCAAAATTAAAGAAAACCCATTCTCTTCATCATTGAAGAAAATGGGCTTTCTTTTCGCCTTGGCAGCTAAAGCTACCAGCACTATTTACACAAACAACTCATTGTCCATGTCCACAGTCATAAAGTCGCGCGCTTGCAAACGTTTGTGCCAAGTACGTGTCTTGATTAATTCATACTCAAAAAAGTATTTCAAAGTATGA
>CALDUB010000426.1 GCA_937923465.1 uncultured Saprospiraceae bacterium | reverse complement strand
ATACGATGCCTTATGATACTGTTTTGGGTTGTAAGGTTGATTCTTTAGATGAAATACCTGAAGGAATGATTGGACAGTCATTTGAAGGTGGAGAACATGTAAAATTTGTGGCGAAAGGCAACTTAGCGCAAGGTGCTGTTTATCAGACTTGGGGCACAATTTGGGGCTCTGAATTGGATAGAGAATATACGGCAGATTTTGAGGTATATGGCGAGAAAGCACAAAATCCTGCGGATGCGGAGGTGGATATTTTTGTGGCGGTGCATTAGCCGTACGAGTAATTTTAGCTGCCAAGGCGATAAAGACCTTGGCAGTTAAAATAGATTGATAGAGCAATTGAGAAATTAATTTTCTTAAATCAAACACATTTTCCTAACTTCACAGCTCATCAATTTCATTAAACAACCCACCACCACATGGTTCAATCCTTCAAAAAAATACATCAAGTTCACGACCACTACGATACTATCGTTATTGGTTCAGGAATGGGTAGTTTAACAACAGCAGCTATTCTCGCCAAAGAAGGTCAGAAAGTCTTGGTGTTAGAGCGCCATTATACTGCAGGAGGATTCACGCATATTTTTAAGCGAAAAGGCTACGAGTGGGATGTCGGCATTCACTATATTGGTGAAGTACAACGCCCGAATAGTGTATTGAAGCGTCTGTTTGATTATGTTTCTGATAGCAAGCTGAAGTGGGCAGACATGGGTGAAATTTATGATAAAATTGTAATTGGAGACAAGCATTATGACTTTGTGAAAGGTGTGCAGAATTTTAAGGATAAGTTGAGTAGTTATTTTCCAGAGGAAGAAAAAGCAATTGAGGAATATGTCAATATGGTTTTTGCGGCAACGAAAACGAGCCAGAAATTCTATATGGAAAAGGCGCTGCCAAACTTGGTGAGTAAAGTCATCGGCGGTGCCATGCGCAAGCCTTTCCTCAAATTTTCGGACAAAACGACTTATGATGTTCTTAAATCTTTGACGGACAATGAAGAACTCATCAAAGTCCTCGCGGGGCAATATGGTGACTATGGTCTTACGCCTAAAAAGAGCAGTTTTGCGATGCATGCGGCGGTGGCGAGGCATTATTTCTCTGGTGGAAGTTTTCCGATTGGTGGTTCGTCGCAGATAGTGGACACAATTGACCCAGTGATTGAAGCGGCTGGGGGGACTATTCTCATTAGTGCAGAAGTGCAGGAAATTATCGTTGAAAAGAATAAGGCGACAGGTGTTCGGATGAAAAACGACCGTATTTTTACTGCTGATAAGGTGGTCAGTGGCGCAGGTGTGATGACAACTTTTAATAAGTTATTACCGGCGGCTGTCACGACAAAACACAAAATGATTGACCAATTACAAACTATCAAACGGTCAGTGGCGCATGCTTGTTTGTATATCGGTTTAGAAGGAACGCCACAGGAATTAGAATTGCCCAAAGCAAACTATTGGGTGTATCCAGATGATGTTGACCACGATACTTGTGTGGAACGCTACTTAGTAGATATGGATGAAGAATTCCCATTGGTTTACATCTCTTTCCCGTCTGCAAAAGACCCAGATTGGTCAAATCGCTATCCTGGACGCAGTACGATTGACGTTTTGACTTTGGTTCCTTATGATGCTTTTGCCAATTGGGAAGGAAGCCGTTGGATGAAACGTGGCGAGGATTATGAGGCGTTTAAAGAACGTATTGCGAAGCGATTATTGGAGGTTTTATACAAACAAATGCCACAGGTCAGAGGAAAAGTAGACCATTATGAATTGTCTACTCCACTCACGACAAAGCATTTTGTCAATTATGATGAGGGCGAAATCTATGGACTTGACCACACGCCAAGTCGCTTTCGTCAAAAATTTCTTAAGCCGCGTACTCCTGTCAAAAATCTCTACTTGACGGGACAAGATATTGTGTCTGCGGGTGTTGGGGCGGCGCTTTTCTCTGGAGTTTTGACGGCTTCGGCAATGACGGGGGCGAATATTATGAAGAAGGTGATGGCGTAGATTTTAAAGCATAGTGCTCTAGACTATAAATAGACTTTATGATAACCACTTAATCATCCACACACTTGTGTGTCAGTATCGAAATTTGAAAACCTACAGATTTCAAATAGAGTTTGTGGATGATTTCACTAAGAGTAGTAGTCAAAACCAACATAATAAAATAAAGCAATCAACACAAAATCCAAAAATGAAAAACAATAGACGAAATTTCATCAGCAAATTATCCCTAGGCATTGCAACTATTCCAGCCTTAAGTTTAGCCAGTTGCGCCCAAGAAACACCAGTAGAGACAGCCCCTAAAAAAGCCCTACCTGTCATCATCACTACTTGGGATGCAGGAATAGTTGCCAATGAAGCAGCCTTAGCGAATCTAAAAAGTGGTGGGACTTCTTTAGACGCCGTAGAGGCTGGCGTCATGCCCGCAGAAGCAGACGCGGCTAATCAATACGTCGGTATCGGTGGTAAACCTGACCGCGACGGTTATGTGACTTTGGATGCTTGTATTATGGACTGGGAAGGGAATGCGGGCTCGGTTTGCTTTGTGCAAGATATTTTACATCCAATTTCGGTGGCGAGACGGGTCATGGAAAAGACGCCGCATGTGATGTTAGTCGGTACTGGCGCTCGTCAGTTTGCGATAGAAGAAGGTTTTGAAACAACAGATTTATTAACTGAACAATCGAAAAAAGATTGGGACGAATGGCGCAAGACCTCAGAATATAAACCAGTCATCAATACCGAAAATCACGATACTATTGGAATGTTAGCCATTGACGAAAAGGGCAACATCTCAGGTGCTTGTACAACGAGTGGTATGGCTTTTAAAATGCACGGTCGTGTGGGTGATAGTCCGATTATCGGCGCAGGTCTGTTTGTTGACAATGAGGTTGGCGGTGCAGTTGCGACGGGATTGGGCGAGGCGGTCTTGCGAACTTTGACTTCTTTTTTGACGGTAGAATTTATGCGTAACGGCATGTCTCCCAAAGATGCCTGTAAAGCCGCACTGGAACGCTTGGCTGCAAAACACAAGAACTTTAAAGACTTTCAAGTAGGAATTATTGCTTTGGATAAAAATGGGAATTCGGGTGGTTATGCTTTGCAGGGAGGCTTCACTTTTGCTTTAGCGGAAGATGGGAAGAATGAAATGTTTGAGGCGGAGAGTTTGATTTAAGGTTTTTTGGGTTGGCACTTTGATTTGTATTCGTTGATTTTTTCAACAAAGTTCTTATTTTTCTAAACCAAAAAAACATTTTCAATGTTTAGCCTTTGACCTAAAGACTAATTACTCTCTTAACAACTATAAACTAACAACAAAATGACTATCAAATCAGTATTATCTCGCCTAAAAGACGGAAACGAACGCTTTACTAATGACGGATTAGAGCGCAAACTACAAGATAAAACACGTCGTGCCGACTTGACTGGAGGACAAGACCCTTATGCTATCATATTGAGCTGTGCGGATAGCCGCGTTGTTCCGGAGTTGGCATTTGATGCTGGTCTTGGTGAACTTTTCGTGGTGCGTGTAGCAGGAAATATTGCGAATAGTTCTTCTATTGCAAGTATCGAATATGCTGTTGCGCATATCGGTACACCAGTTATCGTAGTATTGGGTCACCAGAGTTGTGGCGCTGTAACCGCAGCTATTGCTGGCGGTGATAATGGTTACAACTTAAACCACTTATTGTCTCACATTTCACCAGCAATTCACTCTTGCGGAGCGGGTGCTTCTGTTACTGAGGTCGTGAAGAAAAATGCAGAAATGACTGCGAAAGAATTAGTAGGTCGTTCTTCGATTATAGCTAATGCAGTTAAAGAGGGTAAGTTGGAGATTGCGCCAGCTTATTACAACTTGGATACAGGAAAGGTTGATTTCTTGTAGGAATTAATTTTGAATTTTAAATGATGAATTTTGAATGTCCTCTGCTCTTTGCATGTAAGACGTGTCAGAATCGCATTTATGTTTAGCTAAAAAACAGGCTACTCGATTAAGTTTGGGTAGCCTGTTTTTTATTAGATTTTATGAATGAGATTTGAGCGGCGTTTAAATTTCACTCAACCTCATTCATAAAGTCTATTTTCTTATATTTGCAACATTTTTCGAGAAAGCGATTTTTTCAATAAAACCATTTGATGAATTATAAAAATGCTATCCGTTCT
>CALDUB010000425.1 GCA_937923465.1 uncultured Saprospiraceae bacterium | reverse complement strand
GTCGGTTCGAGTGACTTCAACTTGACTTTAGAAGGTCCAATTGGTGAGAAAACTACTTTCTTAGCTTCTGCGCGTCAATCTTATTTGCAATTTTTATTTGAAGCGATTGGCTTGCCATTTTTACCAACTTACAATGATTTTCAAGTTAAGGTCAAACACCAAATTGACCAAAGAAACGAATTGACTTTTATTGGTTTGGGTGCGATTGACCAATTTAAATTAAACTTAGACGCCAATGAAACGGAGTCGCAACAATACCTTCTCAACCTTTTACCAGTGTCTCCGCAATGGAATTACACAAACGGTTTGGTTTATAAGCACTACCGCGACAATGGTTATTTCACTTTCGTTTTGAGTCGAAATATGTTGAACAATCGTAGTTTCAAATACGCAGGCAACGATGACAGCAGCGAAGACAATTTAGTTTTGGATTATAATTCACAAGAGATTGAGAATAAATTCCGCGCAGAACACACCGTTCGTACCGAAAAAGGTTACAAAATCAACTACGGTATTAATTACGAGTTAGCGAAATACAACAACAGTACTTTTAATAAAATATTCACGCCGCAAGGTGCACAAACGATTGATTTTGCATCAGCATTTAGCATGAATAAGTATGGTGCATTTGGTCAAATCAGCCGTAAGTACATGGATGAGAAGTTAATTTTATCGCTCGGTACACGTATAGACGGCAATGACTATTCTAGTGAAATGAGTAATCCTTTCCGTCAGTTTAGTCCGCGTTTTTCGGCGGCTTATGCTTTGTCGGAAAGATTTATTATCAATGCAAATGTTGGACGCTACCACCAATTACCAGCCTATACGATTTTGGGCTATGAAGAAGATGGTCGTATGGTCAATAAAGACAATGGTATCAAGTATGTGACGAATAATCAGATTGTAGCAGGATTGGAATTCAATACTGCTGCTGCATCCAAAATAACAGTTGAAGGATATTACAAAAAGTATAATGATTACCCGTTTTTACTACGTGACAGCGTGACTTTGGCAAACCTTGGCGGTGACTTCGGTATCGTCGGAAATGAACCTGCTATTCCGCGTTCTGAAGGGCAAAGCTATGGAGTAGAATTTTTGTATCAGCAGCGCTTGTACAGAGGATTCTATGGTATTGCGAGTTATACTTTAGGTTGGTCACAGTTTGAAAATAAAGACCGCGAACTCATCGCCAGTTCTTGGGATGCGCGTCATATTGCGAATGTGACGATTGGTAAGAAATTCGAAAAAGGATTTTTGCGTGATGTAGAGATTGGCGTGGCATATCGCTATCAGTCTGCTTTGCCGCGTACACCATTTTCTGATGACTCTTCGTTACGTGCGAATTGGGATGTCAGTGGGGTCGCTCGTTTGGATTACAATCGCATCAATTCATTGCGTAGTACAGCTGTGAATTCTATTGACTTGCGTATTGACAAGAAATGGTTTTTCAAAAAATGGAGTTTAAATCTATACTTAGACATTCAGAATTTAAACCAAAATTTTGTTTCACAACCTACTCTATTGCTTGACCGCGAACTGGATATTGACGGTAATCCTATTGGACCTGCAGTTATCACTAATCCAGATGCGCCGTTGAATGAGCAGCGTTATTTGTTGAAGGAGATTGATACTGGGGCGGGAAATGCATTGCCTACTTTAGGAGTTGTGGTGGAGATTTAGGAAGAGTTGAAAAGTTGTAGAGTTTTATGGTTGTAAAGTTCTGCACGAACGCCCAGCAAGATTAGCTTCTTGTTGGGCGTTTTTTATCAAAGAAAACCTACGGTTTTCTTTGTCATACTGAGCGCAGCGAAGTATCTGAGCGTAAAGTAATATTCATTCTTCCTTTCTACTCAGATTCCTCGCTGCGCTTCGGAATGACAAGAAATCCCTAAAGGAATTTCTTGGTAAAAACTACTCCTTCGTCTTCCCCATAAACACATTCACATTCGGATTAACAGGATTTCCTGCCGACCGACGATAAGAAATTATTTGTCCCACATGCGTCAAAGCATCTGCCAATGGTCCATTCAATAAATGCCACATCGGAAATTCAGACGTCTTTTCTTCCCGCTTAAAAACAATTTTATAGTCCTCTGGATTTCCTTTTTCTGTACGTAGGAAATCACTAGCTTTTTTCAAATTGTGCAAAGTCTCTTCTCTTTGTTCTTGCCATGTCAATTCCTTTTCTTCGCGCGGACGCACATTAGGCTGACTGGTTATTGTATTCTTTATCACCTCAGATAAACCACGCAAATGCTCTAATACTTCTGAAGATTTCCGACCATGATTACCTGGCGTATAATCCAAATCATCCTGCACCAATCCTTCCGTTGCCCAATAATAGCGATAACCTAAACCGTCAATCATACGTGCTAGAATAGCGTTTTCTGTCACTTTTTCTGGCGCAGTGGGGATTTCGTAGTAGGGTAATTTTTCATCTTGTGCATACATGGTACTTACTGTTAAAAGTACGGTAAAGAGTAGTGATATTTTCATGATTTTTTTTCTAACTATGAACTATGAACTGGCTAACTATGAACCTCGTCTCATCAAAATCATTTCTTACTGAGACGAAGTTCATAGTTAAATCGTTCATTGTTCATTGTTTAAATTATTGACATTCAATAAATATTAATTCATTTCAAGCGATATTCGCTAATTATCGGTCATAATAGTACTGCATATTTGTCTCATCAAACATAGGAAAAAATAAAACCTTACTTTTACGGTTCACACAAAAAGACCACTATTATGACAAAATTCCGCATCAAAAGTATTGCTAAATATTTGCCGGGCAAAGCCATTTCTGCGCAAACTATAGAACAGTCCGCTGACATGCCTAATGGCTGGGTAATGAAAAACTCTGGTGTCGCTTATCGGTATCGGGCTTGTGAATGTGACTCTGTAGTAAAAATGGGAGCAAAAGCCCTCGATGCAGCTTTTACGCAAGCAGGGATTGAGATGAAGGATGTACAACAACTCATTTTTGCAAGTGGGACTTATGATTACCCAATTCCTTACAATGCTTGCTTACTAAAGAAGGAAATGCAAGCAGAGGATGCTATGACGCCTTGTTTTGACATTGATGCGACTTGTTTGAGTTTTTTGACGGCACTAGATGTTGGTTTATCTATGATGCATAGTCCTGACAAACAAAGACTTGCGCTCGTTACTTCTGAAATTTCCTCTAAATCCCTCAATATTGAAGATTTTAAAACCTA
>CALDUB010000424.1 GCA_937923465.1 uncultured Saprospiraceae bacterium | reverse complement strand
TAAGTGTATAATCTAATATACTATTTTACCTATTATTGTGCTGTATGTTGTTGAAAACATACTATATTCTCTCAATGTCAATGAACTTTTCAAAAGCTAATCCAATCCTATAATCCAGATTAAATAACTTCATTTTCTTTTGCTATTTAAAAAACATTTAGTGAACATTTTCACGTGTTTTTCTTAGCGGCTGCAAAGATACGAGGTTATTTTTAATTTCCAACTATTTTTAAAAAATAATTTAACTTATTTTTTATTCTTTAATTTTCAATTTTGATAACATATCGCGTTTCTTCCAAAGCGGACGCAAATGTACTACGACATTTCGTTAAGTAGGTAGTAAATCTTTATTTTTTTAGTTTTTATTTTCAAACACAAGAATAGTCTCATTACAACATTACTGACAAAGAGCCTTGTATAGAAATTAAAGTACATTTATAGTTTTAACTCAAAACAATAGCTTGTATTTTCATCTACACTCAATTAAAAATTATTTTGATGTATTTATCAGCTTTTTCGTAAAAAACTAACTTTCATTTTAAATTCTACATAGTAGAGTTTCTCTCCTCTGTTTTAGTAATTCATTTACGTTGATTAAAAATTAATGTATACATAAGTATGTACATCCTCCTGGACTATATTTATTTCCCTGCATTCTATATAATCTGCTACTTGGGAGTAAAGTCTTATATATTTAAGGTTCTTTGACAAATCAGAACAGTGATAACGTATATGATAAGTGTCCGTTTAAATAGATAGCTAAGAATCGTGAAAGTGACATCTTTTCAAAAAATGTTTACAAATAGTAAATCAGCTATCATCTCCTTAGCAAAACACACCTTCTCACGAAACTTGAAATAACTTCAACTTGTTCCCTGTTCTTTTATATCGTATCAAATCACTACTCAATTTTTCAAATGAAAAAAAATGCAACTGTTATCGCTTCGGCTTTTGTTCTTTTTGGTTCTATTATGTTTTCCATAAAAGCTGTATTAGTGAAGTTAGCTTATCAATATGATGTTGATACACTCTCCCTGTTGACACTACGTATGAGCTTTGCATTACCGTTTTTTGTGGGCATCGCGATTTATTCTACTCAAAAGAATAATAAACAGAAGGTACCTGTCATGCTGTCTAGTAAAGACTGGGGAGCGTTGGCTTTTTTAGGGGTTATTGGATATTTTGCGGCGAGTTATCTAGACTTTTGGGGACTCCAATATATCTCTGCTAGTATGGAACGGCTTATACTCTTCATTTACCCTACTATTGTATTACTTCTCAATTTAGTAATCTTTAAAGAAAAGATTAATCGTATTCAAGTCATTGCTTTGTTAATAACCTACATTGGTATTTCAATTGTCTTTGCGGAAGGATTGTCTATATCTCAGCAACCAAATTTTGTATTAGGTGGCTTCTTAGTTTTCTGTTGTGCGATTACTTATGCCATTTACTTGGTAGGTAGCGGGCAATTATTGCCACGGCTGGGTACATTACGTTTTACTTCACATGCTATGATTTTTGCTTGTCTAGCTGTTATTATACAACACGGCATTATGCAACAATGGCAACTTTCAGGCTTTGCTCCACAAGTATATCTTTATGCTTTTTTAATGGCAGTCTTGGCTACTGTTTTGCCTACCTTACTTGTATCCGAGGGTATTCGAGTAATTGGTGCGAGTACGGCATCTATTATTGGAAGTGTCGGTCCTATCTCTACTATTCTTTTGGCATACATTTTCCTGGGTGAGAGGTTAGGATTTTGGCAGTGGGTTGGGGCGATAGTTGTTATAGGAGGAGTACTTTTGATTTCGTTGCAGAAGAAGCGAAAATAGTTAATATATTAATGCACTTTATTACCTCTCTGGTTATTTCATCCTGTGCGTAAAACCGAGGTAATAACTAGTAACTCATAAAGAATAACAAACTCTGGCAAGATTATTACATTTAAAGACACGAAAGGTTTTATCAAAAGAGTAAGCAATAAATATCGAATTTTCATTACCTTGTTGCCGAAAGATGAGAAAAACCTGATAAGATACTAAATACTATTAGGAAACTGGCGGGCTTCACACACCCGACTCTACACAACAAAATGGGAAACTACACAACTACACAAACGTTGAAGGCGATTGCGCCTGCAACGGAACGGCTGCGTCCCCTCCTCAAATGGGCGGGTGGCAAAACACAAGAATTAAAATATATCTTGCCTAATCTCCCTGATTACTATGAGGGGTTTTACGAACCCTTTGTAGGTGGCGGTGCGGTTTATACTGCGATGCAAGCTGATGCTTATTTCATCAACGACAAATCGCAAGAGCTCATTAATCTTTACCGCGTTATCAATTCTCGAAAACGCGCAACTTTCTTTACTCTTCTTAATAAACTACAAGATAACTGGCAAAAGATTGCTTGGATTTTCATGGAAAATGAACTGTTGTTAAAGAAGATGTATCATGATTTCTTCAATAACATTATTACTTCCGAAGCTTTAGAAAAGCGTATCTCTCTTTTTGTTAAGAATAATTCATTAGCACTCCTACGTTTATTTGGTGATGAGTTTTCTATTGAGAAAGAAGGTTTCCTCAAGGAAGTTGAGAAAAACTTATTACGTAAGTTTTCTCGCATGAAGAAATTGGAAGGTCTGAAAGGACGATTACCTGCTGAAGATGTTTCTGCAAATATTGAAACGGCTTTGCGTAGTGCATTTTATATGCAAATACGCTGCTTATATAATTTGCCGAAAAAAGAAGTGTGCCCTGTCTTATCGTCTGTCATTTTCTTGTTCATTCGCAATTTTGCTTACAGTGGGATGTTCCGCTATAACTCTAAAGGGAAATTTAATGTTCCTTATGGAGGGATTGCTTATAATCATAAGGATTTTAAAAAGCAGATAAACTACTTGCGTTCGGGAGGCGTACGCGATTTATTAAAAAAGACAAAGATTGCCAATGGTGATTTTGAAGATTTTTTGATGAAGTATCCTCCACAAGAAAATGATTTCATCTTTTTAGACCCACCTTACGATACACCGTTTAGTACTTATGCAAAGAACACCTTTGACCGTGGCGACCAAAAACGTTTGGCAGATTATTTAATTAATGATTGTCCTGCAAAATGGATGATGGTTATTAAGAAAACGGATTTTATTGCGGACTTGTATTTTGAGAAAGGATTGAATATCGATGTCTTTAATAAAAAGTACTTGGTGAGTATTATGAATCGAAATGATAAAGAGGTAGAACATTTAATGATACGAAACTACTAGAAGAGATTTTAGATGTTGGATATTAGACCTTAGACTTTCTCTTCATTGTGCAAAACTAAACTCAAGTATCAAACTCAAATCCAAAAAAATACCTCTTGAATTTGAATTTGATACTTGAATTTGCATTTAAACGAGTTTTTTTCCTTCTGCCTGATTGAAGGCTTTGTATCTTCCTTTCCCGAATTTACTGCCATTAAAGACGCGGGTTATTTTCTGCACCTTTTGCTCTTCCAAAGGTAAACGCGTAAAGTCGCTGCACTCCGTCGAACAACAAGAACTATGCGCTTCCGCGCATTCGTCACACTGAATAAATAAGATATGGCAAGCATCATTTGCACAATCAACATGTGTATCGCAAGGTTTCCCGCATTGATGACATTTTGAGATAATCTCCTCGCTGATGCGTTCGCCCATACGCTCGTCAAAGACAAAATTTTTGCCTCTAAATTTATTTTTCAAGCCTTGTACTTTAGCTTGACGTGCATATTCAATGATACCACCGTCCAGTTGGTACACCTTTTCAAATCCTTGATGCTTAAAATAAGCACTCGCTTTCTCACAGCGGATACCGCCCGTGCAATACATCACAATATTTTTCTCGCGATGCTCTTCTAATATATCCGTTATTATCGGCAGACTCTCTCGAAAAGTTTCTACATCTGGCAAAATCGCATTCTCAAAATGCCCTACTTCACTCTCATAATGATTGCGCATATCTACAATCACTGTATTTTTTTCATCATCAGCCAACCTATTAAACTCCTCAGCAGATAAATGTATTCCACCTCTTGTCACATCAAAAGTCGCATCATCTAATCCGTCTGCAACGATTTTCTCTTTAACTTTAATTCCTAGTTTGTAAAAAGACTTCCCATCATCATCAATTGCAATATTCAAGCGAATACCTTTTAAAAAAGGTACGGCATAAACTACTTCGCGAAACTTTTCGACATTTTCTTCGGGGAGAGAGAGTTGACCATTTATGCCTTCATTAGCGACATAAATACGACCAAAGACGCCTAATTCAGACCATTCTTGGTAAATCTTATTCCGAAAAACTTTTGGTTGGTCAATCTTTGCATATTTATAAAAGGAAAGAGTAACGCGTTTTTCGTCACTTTCTAGCATTTGCTGCTTGAGCACTTCGCTGCTGATGCGATTGTATAATTTCATATTAAATAATTGTACAGTTAACGAATAAAGGGATTTACCTCCCGCAAGTTGCATACTTGCTGTTGATGTACTGCGAATATGGGATGTTAGATATTGGACTTGAGATTTTAGACCATTCTATCTCATTTCGCAAATGTGGGACAAAGGTAGGTAAAAATTGGGTTTTGTGCTTATCTCTTGCAACCGAAACAGGAGTTTCGAGACACGGTATAGGTTAATCAATCGTTAAATCCTCCACCAAAATCGCAACAATCCTCGCATTTTCCGTTATTTATATGGAATTCCCAACGGAGGAGAGTCTAAATAATACAGTAAATTACGTAACAAAATTGCATTTCCTTACGTCGATAGATTAAAAGGCGGGAAAATTATTTAATTTCGCCTTCGTTAAAATAATTGCATCAATAGTTTGTGTGAGTATTAAAGCGTTAAAATAAGTTGTTAGTTGGAAGTTGGTGGTTGGTAGGCTTGCGTCTCATCAATTTATGACTCAAAGACTATATGACTAATATTCATTTATCAAACTTTTAAAATACCTATTTATGAATTTAACAACTTTCAAAAACATGCAAAAGAAATTCGTCTTGGCTATCGCTTTAGCTCTTTGCTTCTCCTTTACGGCTGATGCTCAAAAAATTGCTATCGTTGATGTACAGAAAGTCCTAACAAGTATGACATCTTATCAAGCAGCACAAGATGAACTGGACAGAGTATCTGCTGGCTGGAGACAAGACATAGCCAAAGAATATGACAAAATCAAAAGTATGTACAATAGCTACCAAGCGGAGCAAGTACTATTGAGCGATGATGCACGTCGTGTAAAAGAAGATGAAATCGTAGCGGCTGAAAAGTCTGTGCGTGACCTACAAAAAGAAAAATTTGGTCCAGAAGGCGCTTTATTTCAAAAAAGAAAAGAGCTCGTACAACCAATTCAGGAAAAAGTATACACTTCTATAGAGGACTATGCGAAAGAACGTGGTTACGACTTTATTTTTGACAAAGGTGGCTCTGCTGGTTTGATTTTCTCTAAGATAGATGCGGAGAAAACAGATGAAATCATCAAGCGTGTAAGCCGTTAGAAAGATTTATAGGTGTTAGACTTTAGATATTAGACACTATTCTTCTAAAATCTAAGGTCTAACATCTTTTAACTAAGAGTTTTTAACAAAAAAGTCAGCTAAATCACTATTTTTGCACCCGATTTTGAGGAGAAGACGATTTTGTCTCTATCCCTGATAAATTTCACGAAAATAAATTAACAAAGAATAATGAAGAATTTTTTTCAACTAAGTGCGCTCATCGCTTTGTTTTTCTTAACAGCGAATACGACTGTAGAAGCACAGAAATTTGGGTACATTAACTCTGCTGCTGTATTGGCAGAACTTCCAGAAGTGCAGCAAATGCGCTCTAACTTAGAGGGATTGCAAAAGCAATTACAAAAGAAGGGACAGCAAATGTTGGCTGATTACCAAACGAAACAACAAGAAGCTGCGGCAAAACAACAAGCAGGAACATTGGCTCCTGTTGAGGAAAAACAAGTTTTAGAGGACTTGCAAAAGAAAGAGCAAGAAATCATGAAGTTTGAGCAAGAAATGCAACAAAAGTTGGGTTCAAAAGAGCAAGAATTGCTTAATCCAATTCTTGAGAGAGTAAACAATGCTATTCAATCAGTCGCTAAAGACAACAGTTTCCAGTTCATTTTTGACACTAGCTCTGGAGTTCTTTTGTATGCTGATGAATCTCAAGATATTACAGCAATGGTAAAAGCGAAGTTGTAATAGTTTACTTCTTCTTGAGAGATAAGAGTTTCTTCTATTTTCTGACCTTAAATTTGATTAAGAAAATTTAATAAAGTGACTCTAAGTCTATAAAGCGGTATCAAGACATCTTGGTACCGCTTTATTATTTAGATTTGTCCCCCCTAATGTGACATAAAAAATAGCCCACCGATAATACCGATGAGCTATTTTTTACGAAAAAACAAACCTGTTAATCAGAGTTCATTTAACTCGTCACCAAAGTACCAATCTGCTCTCCTTTCACTATTCTCTTCAAGTTGTCTGCCTTTCCTATATCAAATACGACAATCGGTAAGTTATTTTCTTGACACAAAGTAAATGCTGTCATATCCATAACCCCCAATCCTTTACTGATAACCTTAGCAAAAGAAATCGTGTCAAATTTAGTTGCAGTCTTATCCTTCTCAGGGTCGGCAGTGTATACTCCGTCTACACGCGTTCCTTTCAATATAACATCCGCACCAACTTCATTCGCACGCAATGCAGCCGCAGAGTCTGTTGTGAAATATGGACTTCCTGTGCCTGCCGAGAAAATAACAACACGTCCTTTTTCTAAGTGACGAATAGCTTTTCTACGAATGAATGGTTCTGCAATTTTTTCCATTTTAATAGCCGTTACCAAACGAGTATAAACACCAGCTTGCTCTAAAGCACTCTGTAGAGCCATACCGTTGATGACAGTTGCCAACATTCCCATGTAATCTCCTTGTACGCGCTCGATACCCGTTTTATGGGCACTTAATCCACGGAAAATATTACCACCGCCAATAACGACAGCAATTTCTACTCCCATTTCTTGCAATTCCTTAATTTGGTGGGCATAATGTACCAACATTTCAGACTCAATTCCAAACTGTTGGTCTCCCATTAGGCTTTCGCCACTGAGTTTAAGTAAAACTCTTTTATATTTTAGTTCACTCATAATGCATTATTAGTTAACTGTTGTCAGCTGATAGTTCTTGTATGTACTCGCAACTGACGGTTGTTAATGGATATCTAAATTTTGGCACAAAAAAAGGCGAATTAAATGAATAATTCGCCTTTTCTTGAAAAAAGTTCTTAACCTAATTCCACATGTTTGTAGTCAGAGATTGTTAAGCCTTTGCTTACTCCCTCTAAGTACTGTTGTACGGATTGTTTGTTACTTTTAACAAATGCTTGGTTCAAAAGAGTTTTCTCTTTGTAGAACTTGTTCAAGCGCCCCATTGCAATCTTTTCCAACATTGCTTCTGGCTTGCCTTCTTGACGTGCTTGGTCTTTTCCGATTTCGATTTCACGCTCAATTACCGTTGCGTCGATACCATCTTTGTCCAATGCAACTGGGCGCATAGCCGCTACTTGCATCGCTACATCTTTACCAGCAGGAATCAAACTTGGTCCTTCTTGGTTCAATGCAATCAATACACCTGCACGGTGACCCGCGTGGATGTAAGGAATAACTTGACCTTCACCTGCAGCAGTTTCGATTTTCGCGTATTTAGTGATTTCTAATTTCTCACCAACTACAGCTACTTGTTCGATTACTTTATCACCTACTGTGATACCTTCGTTTTGGTATGGCAATGCCATAAAATCTTCGATAGTATCTGGTAAGTTTTTCAATGCGATTTCTGCGAAACTTGTTGTCAATGCAATAAAGCTTTCGTTTTTCGCAACGAAGTCAGTTTCACAGCTCAAACGCATCACGATACCGTTGTTACGGTTGTGAGAAGTTAATGCTAATACAACGCCTTCTTTCGCATCACGGTCAACACGTTTTGCAGCCATTTTTTGACCACGTTTACGTAGATAATCGATTGCTGCTTGGTAGTCACCATCTGCTTCTACCAAAGCTTTTTTACAATCCATCATACCTGCGCCAGTCTCGTCGCGCAATTTTTTCACGTCAGCAGCAGAAATTTTGCCCATTTTTGACGAATATTTAATTGTTTTTAGATATTAGACTTTAGATGTTAGATATTAGACTTATTCAGTCTATCTCATTTTTCTATTTTCTAAATCAAAAAACTAAGTTTAAGGAATATTTTCTTTTCAAGTTGGTAGCTGAAAGTTGGTAGTTGATAGGCAAAGAATTATAACTTCTTGACAGTCAACTGACAACCGACAACGGTCAACTAATCTTAAAACAGGACAAGCCGCCTTTCAACAAACTTATCCTGTTTTACTTATACGCTAAAAGCGTAAGTGCGGTTGCAGTGAAAACATTTTCAAATAAATAAAAACGTTTAGTGCATACATCAAAATAGACGTTAACCATATTAATTTATTATGGTCAACAAAATACTATAATGATTACTCAGCAGCTGGCGTTGTTGGGGCAGCTGGTGCTACTGGAGCAGCAGGTGCAGCTTTAGCAACTGGAGCAGCTTTAGCTTTGTCAGCTGGTTTAGCTTGCTTGCGCTCTGCTAATCCTTCTTTAATCGCTTCTACCATGTAATCTACGATTACAGAGATAGAACGAGAAGCATCATCGTTACCAGGGATAGCGTAATCAACCGTATTCGGGTCAGAGTTAGTATCAACGATACCAAGAGTACGTATTCCTAATTTTTTAGACTCAGCTAAAGCAATGTGCTCGTGACTAATGTCTACGATAAATACTGCAGAAGGCAAACGGTTCAAATCAGCGATACCACCCAAAACGCGGCTCAACTTCGCGTGTTCGCGAGTTAAAGTCAAACGTTCTTTTTTAGTAACACTATCAAAGCTACCGTCTTTCAACATACGCTCGATGTTCTGCATTTTCTTAACAGAACGACGGATAGTAGCAAAGTTTGTCATCATACCTCCTAACCAACGGTCAGTTACATAAGGCATGTTAACAGATTGAGCTGCTTGTGTCACGATTTCACGTGCTTGTTTCTTTGTCGCAACGAACATTACTTTACGACCTGATTTTGCGATGCTTTTCATTGCTGATGCAGAACGCTCAAGACCTTTGAGTGTACTGTTCAAATCAATGATGTGGATGCCTTTTTTCTCCATGAAGATATGTGGAGCCATTTTCGGGTTCCATTTTTTCTTCAAGTGACCGAAGTGTACGCCCGCATCCAATAAGTCTTTATAGCTTGGTTTAGCCATTTTCTTATTTATTTAGAATCTTATTTTTATAACTGAATAAAATCAGCAAGAGTGAACTCTTTGAAAGATAAGATTGATTTTTAATTGAAGGAATACCGAAGAACCAATAAAAGTCCTCGATATAATCCGTGAAATTCTAACGCTTTGAGAACTGAAAGCTCTTACGTGCTTTCGGTTTACCGTATTTCTTACGTTCCACGACGCGAGCGTCACGAGTAAGGAATTTTTGCGATTTCAACGGACTGCGGAAATCTTCGTTTAATTTCACTAAGGCACGAGAGATACCCAAACGAACAGCGTGTGCTTGTCCTTTGAATCCACCACCGTTTACATTTACGTTTACATCGTATAATGTAGCTGCTTCAACTGTTGTCAAAGGGTCAGTGATATTGTGCTGAATATGAACTTGCGGGAAGTACTGCTTATAGTCTTTTCCGTTCACGGTAATTTTACCCGTTCCTTGGGTTAAATAAACGCGTGCTACGGATGCTTTTCTTCTCCCGAGAGCATTAATCATTTCCATGATATGATTGTTTTTTTATTGTTACCATTTTTCCTTGTGTACAAAATACTAGGTCAAACGGGAATTTTATTCTTAGAAGTCGAACTTCTGAGGTTTCTGTGCTCCATGCGGGTGCTCACTGTCTGTATAAACAAACAATTTTTTGAACATTGCACGACCCAAACGATTCTTTGGTAACATACCACGAACTGCGTGCTCAATGATACGCTCACCACGGTTGCTGTTTAGCAAATCGTTAGGAGTAGATTTTTTCTGACCACCTGGGTAACCTGAGTAACGCAAGTATTCTTTCTGTTCTGCTTTCAATCCTGTAAAACGAATTTTATCGGCATTGAGAACAATTACACAATCTCCCGTATCTACGTGAGGTGTGTAAGAAGGATTGTGCTTGCCACGCAAAACGTGTGCAATGCGGCTAGCCAAACGACCAACAACCTCTCCGTCAGCATCTACGACGTACCACTTGTGTTGTACCTCTTCTTTCTTTGCCGACTGCGTTTTGAAACTTAAAGTATCCACGCTTTCTGATTTTAATTTTTATTGAAATGAGTAGTGCCTTAAATATAAAGAAAAACACTGCTCTTTTTTGCGGCTGCAAAAGTATATCTTTTTATTTTATAAAGAAAGCATTTCTTTAATTATTTTCTATCTTAAAAACCATAAGTCACTGATAATCAGTAAAATTTTCGCACAGAATTTTATTTTGCTGTGCTTTTAGCTGTTAAAAACGAGAGTAAAAATAGAAATGGTGTGCAGGAATTGAATTCTTGCACACCATTTTGTTGGTTTTTACTTTCTTGCTGACGGATAGAAGGACTATTTCTTCATAAATTTATATTGCACCAACATTCCAAAGTCATACAGATAGCCTTGTGTATCTTTGAAAAAGTATAAATATTCGTTATAGATACCTGCGATGCGATAAGGGCGTAAGTTGGCAGAGATATATGGTTGTAAAAAGAGTTCTGCATTGGAAAACTCAAATATTTTATAGTTTAATCCAATGCTTACATTCAAATCTATACGAGGTCCTTTTAAATCGTCACTTCGTGTAACTCCATAACTACTAATCCAGCTCCCGTCAGACTCAAAATTACGACTATATACAGAAGGAGAAGGATGATTGTGGATGAGGGTGAGTTTTGTAAAAAAGCCAGAAGCTGCCAGAAATTTAATTTCTGTAAAATTAAGTTCGGCAAAGGCAAATTCCTGATTTTGTTGAACTACCTGCTTTTCAATACCATATTGAGGAGTAACATCATTTACGCCCGACGGTATGGTAAATTTTCTCGTTCCAAAACGAACATGTTGAAAACCTACTCCTAATCTTAAAAATTTCTTTTCATCTAATTCTTTGAAATAGGCAATTTCGGCTCTGAAAGAAGGTTTTGCTACCTCTAATGATTTAAGTTCCAATCCTTCGGCTGTAGTAAGTCCTGTTTTGTTAGGCATTAATATACGTGAGGTGCCTGCCGTGCCTAAGCTAACGGAAAATTGCTTTTGGGCATTTAGAAAGGTACTACTGAAAATGAGTACTAGGAGAGTGAGATATTTTTTCATCTTGGGTCTATCGGATTGAAGTGATTAATTTGCTCCAAATATATAAGGTTAGACTCTATTCCACAAAATAAAACAAGATATTAACATTTTTTATTTAAACTTGATTGCGCACAGTAGAAACCGCGCGCAATCAAGCTAATACTCTCCTACCGCAACAAAGTAACCGTCCCCTTCAACAATTCCTCCTGCCCGTCAAAAAACTGAACCGTAGCCACCCACACATACACATCATTCTTCATTTCTTGTCCTCTGAAATCACCTTCCCAGCCTTCACTCTCCTCATTTGGGATAAAGTCTGTTTTTGAGAAAAGTAGATTTCCCCAGCGGTCGAAAATTTGTAATTGGTCTATCTGTGACAACTTAGCTGCGTCTCCAAAGAGCGTAAAAGCATCATTCTGTCCGTCATTATTCGGCGAAAATGCGCTTGGTGCAAAAACAGGAATTGCTGTTTTTACAAATACTCTTAAAACATTCGTTACTTCACAGCCCATTTCATCCGTCAACGATAACTTGTAATAAGTCGTCTCTAAAGGCGTCGCGACAGGATTTAAACAATCAACACAACTCAAAGTAGCTGTGTCTGAAATCCAATTCAATTCCGCAATATCAAAAAGGTTGTTATCGGCATTTATTTCGACGATATCACCTGAGGTAATTTGTCTATCTTCTCCTAAGTCTAAAATCAACTCTTCTGGCTGTGTCAGATTAATCATTTCCTTTTTTATACAGCCTGCCTCATCTTGCAATTCAATCTCATACACATCACTTTTCAGTCCTGCTATGATTAATGGTAAATCTGTTCTTTCTCGGTAAAGACTTCCATTTAAAAATACATCAACTGCGCCGCTGTAAGCTGTTCCTGCCTGAATGATAATTTGCCCGTCTTCGTAGTCGAAACAGCTTGGTTCTTCAAAAGAGAAATTTGCAATGCGTTGACAGTAGCAACTAGGCGCAGGAATAAATTCAACACTCTCGCAAACGCCATTAACTGCTGTAATCTCTAAGTCTGAAACATCTCGTACACTCTCCGCCCGATAATTATTATCCAATAAAACAACCAAAGTACCTTCACTCAGTGTCACATCATCACTATCAGAATAAAAATCAACAGAGTAAGCTTGATTTAAAGTATCACATTCGATATTTCCAATCTCAATAAGGGGTAAGGTCGAAATGGTGAAGTTTACTTCTGTGCGAGTAGGACTCACACATTCCGTCAAAGGGTCGAAGGTTTCTACATAATAAGTACCGCTACCCGAAGGGTAAAAAGTCAAGGTATTCTCCGCAAGTAATGTTCCACCGATTTCTGCTGAATACCAATCTGCGGTATAGTCATTTGCTACCGTCGCAGTCAGACTCTGGTCTTCTTCATCTTCACAAATTTCAATAGAATTTGCTAATGGCGCTGCTATAATAGGACACTCACAATTTGGTGCGGCTACGATTTCTGTAGTATTACAATTTTGTGCGCTGTTGTTATCTGCCGTTATTTCGACATCT
>CALDUB010000423.1 GCA_937923465.1 uncultured Saprospiraceae bacterium | reverse complement strand
TTGCTCACCTGTAAATTCATAAGTAATGCCTTGTGGCAAATCATAATCCCCCATTATAGAACGCAACTCATCGTTGATTTCCTGTGCATTATAACCGTCGTTTACATTCGAATAGACAGTTACAACACGGTCTAAATCTTTCCGCTTAATCGACGAATATGTACTCGTATATTCCACTTTCGCTACAGCCGCAATTGGCACCTGCGATACACGACCGTTTGACGGGTCACGGAAGGTGATTTTTTGATTCATTATCGACTCTACGTTTGTGCGATATTCTGGTGCCAAACGTAAATTAATCTCATATTCATCTTCTCCGTCCTTGTATTTACTCACTTCTTGACCAAAAACAGAGGTACGAATTGCTTGTCCAATCATCGCAGTACTTAAACCGTAACGACGGGCAGCTTCTCTGTTTACTGTGATTTCCAACTCAGGTTTTCCGACTTGAACATCTGCTTTTAATTCTTCAATACCACCAATATTTTGATTGTTGATGTACTTGATGATTTCAGCAGACTCTGTCAAAAGGTCATTCAAATCTTCTCCGACAACTTCAATATTAATTGGCTTCCCTGTTGGAGGTCCGTCGGCATTTTTATCTACAACGACTTGTACGCCTGGAAATTCCTTCGCCACGCCACGCACTTCTTCCATGATGTCAAAAGTGCTGATGCCTCCACGGTCTTGCGCTTTGACAAAGTTAATCGTCATACGGGCTTTGTTGGGTGAAGCACCTGGTTCTGGTGGGCTATTGGGGTCACTGGTATTTTCACCAATTTGTACCAAAACGGCATCTACGATATTATCGTATTTTCCAATAACCTCATTGATTCTTGCTTCCAAAGCCTTCATCGTTTCATTCGTTGCTTCGATGTCGCTACCCAATGGCATTTCGACAAAAGCATTGATATAAATCGGGTCAGCAGACGGGAAAAAGATAACTTTTGGTGGCGATATTGCCATTAAAGCAAATGTACCAATCAATGCCGCTATCGTACCCGCAAACACAGTCCCAGGGATGCGTAAAGCGAAACGGACAAAGCTATCATAACCTCTTTCCAATTTTGGAAGGATGCGATTTTGGAAGAAAAAAGCACCTGGACGAAAGAGGAAAAAGTTGATTAAATTCAATAAACCTACGATTAAGAAGATGTTTTGAACTGTCGTATTTTTCATCATAAAACCTGCTACCGCAATCAATAAAAATATTGAGGAAGCAATCAAAGTATTACGTCTCTTGCGATTATAAACTGTGCGTTCTTCGTTTGCGTTTTCTACTTTCATGAAGGTTTTAGCCAATACTGGATTGATAACCAAAGCCACAAAAAGAGAAGAAGTCAAAACGATAATCAAGGTATAAGGCAAAAATTTCATGAAATCACCTACCAAGCCTGGCCAAAATGCAATCGGTAAAAAAGCAGCCAATGTCGTCGCCGTAGAAGCGATAATCGGAATGGCAACCTCCCCTACTCCAAACTTGGCAGCATCTTCGGAACTATAGCCTTCTTGCATGTACCGATAGATGTTCTCGACGACCACAATCCCGTTGTCAACCAAGAGACCGAGGGCGAGTATCAGACCGAAAAGTACGATGATATTTAAGGTAATTCCCATTGCTGAGATAATCAAAATACCTAACAACATCGACAAGGGTATCGCGATACCTACAAAACTCGCATTACGCAAACCTAAGAAGAAAAGTAAGACCAAAACTACCAAAATAACACCCGAGATAATCGAGTTTTCTAAGTTAGAAACCTCATTTTGAGTGTTAACAGATTGGTCGTTGAACAGACTGATTTTCAAGTCTTTAGGTAAAGTCTTCTTTGCTTCTTTGATAACTTCATTTACCTTATCTGCCGCAGAAATCAAGTTACGTCCTTTACGCTTAATGATGTCCAAAGAGATAACGGGCAATCCGTCACTCCGCGCGATAGATGTACGGTCTTTGTAACCAAACTCTACGTTCGCAATATCACGCAAAAACACAGGGGCTTGTCCCTCACTTTTGATGATAAGATTTCTCAATTCATTCGGGTCGCTGTACTGTCCTTTTACACGAATAGCACGACGAAAGTTGTCAGCAGTAATCTCACCACCAGACATGTTCATATTCTCCTGTCCAATCGCGCCTGCAATGTCATTGAAACTCACTTGACGCGCTTCCATTTTCGGCAAATCCACATCAATCTTCACCTCACGTTCCAAGTCACCTTTCATTTCAACTGCCGAGACTTCAGAAACATTCTCAATCTCATCTTGTAAGACCTCCGCATATTTACGAAGTGCTTCAGGTCCATAATCACCCGATACATTGACGGTTACGATAGGTATTTCTGCCGAGTTGATTTCCTGCACAATTGGGTCGGCAGTAATATCATTTGGCAATTCACCCTTTGCAATATCAACTGCGTCTTTTACCTTTCGCGTAGCGACATCAAAGTCAACAGAAGTCTCAAATTCGACCGTAATAATCGAATAATCCTGAATACTCGTCGAACGAATACTTTTCACTCCTTCTATCCCCTGCAATTCCTTCTCAATCGGTCGAGAAACCAAACTTTCAATATCTTTTGCCGAGTTACCAAAGTAAGGCGTATTGACAAATAAGGTCGGAAAGTTTATCTCAGGAAACTGCTCTTTTGGAATATTGACGTAGGCCCGCAAACCAAAAATAAGTATCATACCAGTCACCAAAAAGACACTGGTTGCATTATCTACAGCGAGACTTGATAAGCCAAACTCGCGGAATTTTTGTTTAATTTTTTCCATTTTTTTTGTGTTGGTTATTGGTCTTGTCTACCCCCTAACCCCCATTTGGGGGAACTTTCGTTGATTTTAGGCTATCTATAACCCTCAATTTTCTTGTTTTCTGTTGAAATAAAAAAATAGAGAATTATAAAAATCTTAACCCTGAAAAAAGTTCCCCCAAATGGGGGTTAGGGGGCGAACAAGTAACAATCTACTAATCTACTTCTCAATTTCCAATACATCACCCTCAGCAACGCTACGTGCACCTTTCCCAATCAACAGCACATCAGCCGTCAATCCTTCCGTCACAATCACTTGACCGTCAGCGCTTTCACCCGTTTTGATGAATGTCTTTTTCGCTACGTTCCCTTCTCCTACAGTCATCACATACTTTTCTCCACCGACACCCGATTGGATAATATTTTGGTCAATCGTAATCACATCTTTCGCGCTAAAATCATTTAAATGAATAATGGCTAAAAGATTTGGTTTCAACTCTCCTTTACTATTATTTATAGCAGCTTCTACTTTGAAAGTACGGTTAGCAGGGTTAATTGTACGACCAATTTGTGTAATTGGAATCGTCACTTCTTTGTCGAGGGCAGGAAACTCAATTCTAATTTTTTGACCGCGTTTTACAGCTTTCAATAATGTTTCTGGCACTTCTGCCACGACGTTTACTTTGCTGGTATTTAAGATTTGCACGATTGGCACACCTGGACCTGCGACCTCTCCTTGTTTGGTCATCACCATTTCCACAGAACCACTGATAGGCGCATAAACATTAGCTTTTGTCTTTTGGAAGTTTATCGTCTCCATTGACTTCTCTAAACGCTCTTTGTTGTTTTTAGCTTGTAGATATTGGATTTCAGAACCGATATTTTGGTCCCACAAACGTTTTTGACGCTCGAAAACCTCTACTGCTAACCCCATTGCTGTTTGCAACTCGGCTACTTGCTTGTCCAAGCCTTCTAGGTCAATTGCTGCGATAAGTTGTCCTTTTTTAACAAAAGAACCTTCCTTAACTGTCAAGCGTGTAATACGTCCTCCCACTTCACTTACAGCAGATGCGATATCGTCTGTTTGTACAGTACCTTGTACTTGTGTAAAGCGTTCAAAATCAGACTTTTTGACAGGAATAGTCGTTATTAAAGTTGTTTTGATAACCATTGGGTCTTGGTCTTCAATGGCTGCCTTTAGTTCGTCCAACTGACTGTCTAATCTACTGACCTCGTCCGTATGTGTCTTTTTTTCTGCTTTGATTGTTTTTAACAAAGCGCGTTTTTCCTCAATCGTTTCAGGAATAGCAAATTCAGTTTCGCCACCACCGCAGGCGATGAAAAACAGACTGATGAAAAGGATAAATGGTATATATTTCATTATTTCGAGTTGATTGATTTTTTTCTGATGTTAAGTTGCGGCTTACAAAGCCGCTAAACTGTCAGCTTGCAAAGCTGAACTACTTTCCGATTGCTTTTTCTAAAGCAAATTTAGCTACCAATAGGTCATACAAAGCGGTCGTATAAGACTGCTGTGTTTGATACAGTTGTTGCTCCGCAGAAGTAATTTCGATACTGCTACCGACGCCTTCTTTATATTTGATTTTGGTTGTTTCGTAGATACGTTTTGCCAAATCAACATTTTCTTGTTGGTTCGCTAAGCGGTCTTTTGCGCTAAAGTAATTGATACGAGCCGTTTGAATTTCCATGGTTGTCCCATTCTCAAACTGCTTCTTTTGCAATAAGTTTGTCTCTTTCAAGATTTTTGCGCGCTCCACTTGAGTTTTGCGAAAACCACCACTGTAGATTGGAATATTGGCTTGCAATCCAATTAAAGAAATTGGAAACCAATTGCCGTCCGTCAATTTATCCCCCTGATATTGTTGTTGATAATTAAAAGACCCCGAAAGACTCGGGTAATAACCAGCTTTGCTTACTTCAACATTTAGCTCAGCTAATTCTAATCCTTTGTTAATCACTCCGATTTCAGGACGATTATTCAAATCAATAGCACCTGTCAGGTCTTCCGCAGAAATTTCAGAAAGTAAGTCATCAATATTGTCTGTCAATGTAATATCGGCATCAGGCGCCATATTCATTGCTAGTTTCAACGCATTTTCTACCGTTTCTTGTTGGCGTGTAATTGCTTCTCGACTTACTTCCAAGTTAGAAATAGAAAGGGTTAATCTGTCCACATCCAATTGCTCCACAAAACCAGCCTTGTAGCTTTCATTTGTCTCAAATTTTAGACGTTTTAGATTCATCAAATTGCTATCTAAAATAGAAATGTTTTCGCGAAGAATTAAAGAAGGTAGGTAAGCATCAATTACTTGATTACGCACAGTACGTTCGACAACTTTCATCTCTTCTTCTTTGTAGTTTTTGAACTCTCTAGCAGCACGTACGGCTGTTAAATAAGTCCAATCAAAAAGAAGAGACTGTAAAGCGATACCCGCAGTTGCATTGTGCTTTAATCCAAATTGGATTTCTTGCGCATCACCAAAAACAGGCGCACCATTAGCATCCAAACGGGTTACTTGAATAGGTATTGGTTGTCCTGCAGTATTAGCGTTTTGTGCAAAAGCCAAATCCGTTTCAGGAAAGAATGGCGGTAAAATGCTCGTTGGAATATCAATGTAATAATTATATCCAAGAGAAGCACTCAATTTAGGTAAACCAGCAGATAGGCGTTCTTTAACTTGCTGGTCAGCATCTAATGCTTCCAATCTCGAGTTTTGAACACTCAAACTATTTTGAAGTGCGTAGTTGACTGCTTCGTCGAGTGACAGTCGTGTGTTTTCTTGCGCATTGGCAGTAAAACAAGTGAACAATAAGACGAAGCTGAGTAGAATATTTTGCCTCATATTTATATTAATTGTTGGTTAAATCGTCAATTATTTTGGTTCTCTGACAAATCCCCCCGTTGCACGGGACAAGCGGTGAAATGTAATTGAGAAAGAACGATTATTTTCTCAATTCATCGAATATTTCTAGACCTTTCGGACTAGCAATTCCTCGAATGTGGTACGTTATAAACTGGTTGAAAAGTTTTTCGCGGTCGTATTCCTTTAACGGAAAAAGGTCTTCATCTACAATCAAGAAATTTTGAGAAACATATAGCTTAGCGATAATGTCCGCACTAACATCATTTCTATAAATTCCTTCTTTCTGACCCCGTTCTATATTCGTTTTTATGTTATTGTAAACAAAAAACTGGTTGTGCTTTTCTATTGTTTCCCAACAGTCTCTATAGTATTTTTTAAGGTCATAGACTGCTGTTGGGGAAAGTTTGCGGAGTTGATTAAGTACATATTTTGCGACTTGGAGCATTTCATCAATAGCATTATCAGAATTTTTCAAAATTTCTGTAACAGCTTCAATTTCTTCATTAATATGACATTCAATGATTTGACTCACCAAATCATTTTTGTTTTCTACATATTGATACAAAGTCTTTTTAGAAACACCCAAACTACGCGCAAGGTCATCCATAGACACCGATTTGATACCTATTTTTAAATATAGCTCTTCTGCTTTTTCTAAAATCTGCTGTTTTTGATTCATGTATTAATAAGTCCTGAAAAAAATCGTTGTGTATTTACTAAAAAGAATCACTGTCGGGTGATTTCATAGCACAATAACGGAAGGAAACTTTAAATAGTTTAAAAGTTTTCAAAGTTTTTTCAGTTTTCAGACAAATTTTATTTCAAATAGACTTATTAAAACTAATCAAAAAAATATTTTATATGGAGATAAGGATTAGAACTTCGCGTAAATTTGAGAAAGAAATTTTGATTACAAAACAAGATTTCGATGAAACGGTCATTTTCAAAGATGAACTGTCATTATAAATAAGTGAGTATCTTTGGGGAAAATTTAATACTATTTCTAAAAAGACACTACATATAATTGCTTTCGACATTCCTTTTCCTGCCAATTATGGCGGGGTGATTGATGTATATTATAAAGTAAAAGCATTACATAAAATTGGTATCAATGTCATTTTACATGCTTTTCAATATGGTGAACGTACGCCTAATAAAAATTTAAAAAAATATACTAAAAAGACCTTTTACTAT
>CALDUB010000422.1 GCA_937923465.1 uncultured Saprospiraceae bacterium | reverse complement strand
TGCTCGGTAGCAGGGCTACAGCCTGTCCCGATGCTCTGCTCGGGGGAACTACTTTTTTGTGTTTTTTAGAAGGAAAAAAGCCTGTCCCGAATACCTTCGGGGAACAAGTATAATGGCTCAAGTTATTGAATTACTTTTACTTAAAGAACCAATTTTAAGGAATAAATAGAACCTCAGCTAAAATCAGTGCCCGATACTGACCTGAATAATTACTTCTTGTTCTAAAAAAAGTTATAAATTAACTCTAATTACTACAAAAATTATTTAAAATTTCCTGTGCTTTTTCAAATCCCAAACCAATACTCTTATCCAAGTCAGCACATGCAGACATATTGTCTAACAAAATCAAGAAAGCCAATCCTCGATTATAATATGCTTCGGCATTATCGTCCTCGATATCTATCGCCAGTGTGTAGTCCTCAACCGCACGCTCCGTCAAACCGAGTACCATGTGTAGATTTCCTCGATTGATTAAAGCCTCTGAACTCTCAAATTTATCATATTCTACCACCTGATTGATATCATTTAATGCGCCTTGAAAATCGCCGAGTATCTTTTTTGTCAAACCTCGATTGAGGTATGCTTCTGGATAAAAACTACCTTTCATCTCTATCACCTTATCATAGTCAGCAATCGCCGCCTCTGGATTTCCTTGCTTTTTATTGATTAATGCACGGTCAAAGTAAGCTTTCGTCAAATCGGATTGTAACTCAAGCGCTTTATCTAGATAAGTTTTAGCCTGAGAAAGATGACCAATCATTGCCTCTACCCTACTTAGATTGTACCATGCTATCGCAAAATCAGGATTAATAATCACAGCTTTATTTAAGGCTGTGTTAGCCTCATCATATTTTTCTTGCTGTAAGAAAATTGTTCCTTGCAAATCATAGCCAACTGCCGAATTTGGAAAACTAAGCAACAGAGAGTCTACTAATTCTGATGCTGTAAACAGGTCATCCTCTTCTAGATTTACAATGATTTCACTGATAAATTCAATTTCTTTGACAGAAGCATCTGAGTCTGAAATCTGATTATCTATTAAACCATAATAATAGTCCAACCGCTGATAAGTATTCAAACCTAATAAAGCGTTTTCTGGCTTGGAAGATAGAACATTAATAATATTGCCACTATGATTATATCCGAATAAATCTGCCGCATATGGATTCATTCTAGAAGCAGCCTTAAAGTCTATCTTTGACTCATTGTCCATTCCCAACACTTTTTTCAAGGTCGCTCTCCGCAATAAAATCTGTACCGAAGCAGGATTAAGAGCATATGCCTCTTCCAGCGTTAAAAATGCTTGCTCCAAGTCTCCTTGTGAATACTCCATATCCGCTTGTCTCAAAATTCTTTGCTCATCAACATTAGGAGTTTCGTTTCCATAAGTCTTTCCTACCCAAGTATTTCCAGTACTCAAATTTTGAGCATTTAGAAAGTTAGTAGATAAAAGACTTAGAAAAAAAGAACAAAGAAATACTTTTAATAAATTATTCATGATTTTATTTTTTTGAGTGATAATTTTTCTTATCAATGAGTAAAATATTCTTCTCGTTAGTAATACAATGTTTTATTTAATTTGTTCGAAAAACTACCTAATAAATAGTATTACTATTCTTTTTTATTAAAGACAAAGAAAAATTTTCACAAAACAAGTAATGTCATACTAAAAAGAATAAAATTATCAATTACACTAGTAATAAATCTATTACTAATAAAGCAATGCGTCATAGCCCTAAAAAGATAGCATTACTATCTTTTTTATTTTTTTTAGTGAAAAAATCTTTTTTTATGCGAACAATTATAGACACCCCGCGTTTACAATACAAAATCAATAGTAATACTATCTTTTTATCACCTAATGTTTTTTTCTATGATGACTCAAAGAGAATTTTCAGCAGAATTTGAAAAATGGACAGCCTACTTAATGGGATTTGCTTACAAGCTAACGCGAGACAAGCATTTAGCAGAAGACCTTTATCAAGATACTGCAGTAGCTGTGTTCAAAAACCATGATAAGTTCACATCTGGGACTAATATGAAAGCCTGGGTTGGTGTCATCATGCGTAATTCATTCATAAATGGCTACCACAGAAAGAAAAGAAGAGGATTGGTCTTCGACGACAGTAAGGAGAGCTATTTGCTCAACGATACGAAAAATAAAGTAACAAATGAGGGCGAGGGAAATATAGCTATGACTGAAATGTTGAACTTAGTCAATGAATTACAAGACGGACTGAGAATTCCTTTTGTGATGACTTACGAAGGATACAAATATGATGAGATAGCTCAGCATATGAATCTGCCCATTGGTACAGTTAAAAGTCGTATCTTTCAAGCGAGAAAAATCTTGAAGACGAAACTTAGTTTACTGTATCGCAATACTAACCCCCAAGAATTAGTTGCGTAGAAAAGTATTCTAGACAATAGACTTTATGAATGAGATTTGAGCGGCTTTAAACTTGCTCTTTTATCCTTATTTTCCCTTTTAAATCAGTCAAAGTATCAACAATTATCCTTCTTTAAAAAGAAAACTAAGAATAAAATAACGGCGTTTAAATCTCACTCAACCTCATTCATAAAGTCTAATATCGTCTGTCCAAAGTCTAATATTAAAGTTTATTCAAAAAGTAAAACAAGTCTTCCTTTTTCACCCCGCCTTCCTCAATATTCGGAAGTCGGGGTGATTGTTTCTAATCAACCACACAAGTATAAAATAGACTTTACGCATCCTCTACTCTTACCAAATGGAACTAAAATCTCACAAATCAGGTTCTGCATTCGGAAATCAATTCAACTAAAAAATAGACTTTATTCCAGAATATGTCAGAATTACTAAAAGCTTACGACCCGTATACCGACCTCAATCCTGAATATTATTTCACATCCTCATACGACTGCTTCCCTTCTACCCTTTCCCTTCACGTTCCATTAGAGAGGAAAAAAGAAAATATGGATAAGGTAGTCGAATTCATGAATTTGCCAGAAACAGAATATGAATTAGTATTCAAATATTGGAATACTAAAGATGAGCAAGAGGCTGACCCTACCAAAGATTTCGCCTTTCATTTATTGTATAAAAGCCTCAAACAGAAGTCCCTTATCTCTATTGAATTAGAATACGAGACTCTCAATGTTGACTTTTATTATGATTGTCAAGACAGTAAGTTAGAGAAAGAAATTCTGAGTCAAAATGATAGGCTTAGAAAGAAATTTGGTCCGATAAAAACACCTACATTCAATGTTTTGACAAAATGCCAGAGTGGTTTTGCGACCCAAAAAGTCAAGACAGACAAGATTGAGATGAATCTTGCAGCAAACTATAATGATGATTTTGAGGAAGTTTATCATAGAGTTGGTAAATCAATTCCAGCAAAGGAATCAGGGCTCATCCTACTCTATGGTAAGCCAGGGACCGGTAAAACTACTTACATCAGGAGTCTAATTTCAACACATGACGAAGCTAATTTCATCTTCATTCAAAATGAATTTGTCACCAATCTACTAGACCCTGATTTCATTTCCTTTTTACTCAGACAACGCAACTCTATCTTAGTCATTGAAGATGCTGAAAAAGTCATCGCTTCTCGAGAAAGCTCCAGACAAGACTCTGTCGTTTCTACAATATTGCAACTCACCGACGGCTTGTTTAGCGATTATCTAAACATCAAAGTGATTTGTACTTTCAATACGGACCTATCAAAAATAGATACGGCGCTACTTCGAAAAGGAAGATTGATTGCTATGTACGAGTTTAATCCATTGTCTTTAGAAAAGACAAATAGACTATTGGACGAATTGGGGGCAAAAAAGACAGATGTCGGCATGTCTGTTTCTGACATTTACAATTTTGAAGAGAAGTCTTATCGCAATGTGAGAAAGAAAAACATAGGTTTTACTACAATGGTATAGTAATATCTGCTATCTTCACATTTGAATAATCACTAATAAGACTGAGGAGAACAACCCAAATAGAGTAATTAATGGAGTAATCGAAAATCCTAAACAGAGTAGACGAGAAAGCCGAAAATCGTAAGAGTAGGCACAAAAACGAATAAATAAAGAATGAAAAAACAAGCATTATTTTTAGTTGCAATGTTTCTATTTTCGGTAGGAATGCAAGCACAAGAACTACTATCTCCTTCATTTAGTTTTTCCCATAAAAAAAACTCTTATGTCACTCTAATTGACGGTACCGAAATCAACGGAACTATCAAAGACCTTGACAGAGAAAAAGGCTTAATTGAATTCGTTAAAATCAAAGACGGCGCAGGAAAGAAGCATAAATTAGATGCAGATGAAATCAAATTCATGTACTTACCTCCGAGTGGTTTCGATAAGTTTTCAAAAGCGACGTCTTTCTTAAAAGATGCTCAAAAATGGAACGATGACAAACTTGACCAAGATTTCTTAAATCAAGGTTATGTTTACTTCGAACTAGCGGATGTAAAAGTGAAGAAGAAAAACAAGAAACTTTTGATGCAATTATTGAATCCTAACTTCAGTAAAGTTGTAAAAGTTTATCATGACCCATATGCAAAAGAGACGATGTCTGCTGGTGTTGGTGGTGTTAAATTAGCTGGTGGTGATGCAAAATCTTACTACATTTCTAAGGAAGGCGCGCCAGGTTTCCGTTTGAAGAAAAAAGACTACAAAGAACAATTCGTTCCTTTGTGGAATAGCTGCAAGAAAATTATCAGCGACTATACAGACATGAAATGGGGTGACTTGGTACAACACGTTATCACTTATTCTGAATGTAAAGGATAAGAGAATAATCGTTTGTTCGATTATCTTTTCAGTTAAAAGAGCCACTCTACATGTTTTGTAGGGTGGCTCTTTTTCATTTAAACTAAAATGTCTTTTTTATCAAACGATTTAAAATTCTATACCAAATGTAAAGCAACTTTAGTGTTTCCTTGCTGTCTTTTCCAGTGACTATTTACAAATATCATATTGGTCGATAAAACAATAAATCAGCACATTTTAAATTATTACTAATGAACTACAGTAACACTATTACATTACTTTTATTACTCTTTTTTTCTACGAATTCCTTTGCGCAGCAAACCGACCCCGTATTTAAAAAGGAGGAAATAAAAGAGGATTTATTATACTTGTACGAGTCATTAAAGGAAGCTCATTACGATGTGTATGCTTATGTTACAGAGGAAAAACTGGACTCTATCTATCATAAAACGAGGAGGTCTATTGATAAGAATTCTTTGAGCTTGTTAGAGATAACAAACATTTTTCAACAGTTAACTTCAGCGGTAAACAACGGTCATACAGAGATAGATTTTCCAATAAGCTCGTATATGAATTACGCATTTCAAGGTGGGACACTCTTTCCTCTTGAACTTGCATTTGAAAATAATCAGTGCTTCATTAGAAAAAATTTCTCACTCAATCCTGATATAAAAATCGATTCTAAAATCATTAGTATCAATGGAAAATCTATGAATGAGATACTTTCAAAAATACATCCACAGATTTCAGCAGAAAGAACCTATCTAAAAAATGCAAAACTAGAAACGTACTCTTTTCCAAGATACTATTGGCAGGTATTTGGTCAGAAAGACAGTTTTTCGGTTCATATACAAGAAGGAGAAAGCATAAAGACATATATAATCAAAAGTGTTAGTCTAATTGAAGATTATGAGAAGAAAAGAGATGAAATTTTAAATGCGAAGATGTCTCTACAATTTTTCGAATCTGCCGCATATATTAATCCTGGCGATTTCAGTGGACATGAAGCGACCTATCAAAGTTTTATTGACTCCGTCTTTGTTAGTGTGAATGAAAGTAAAACTAAAAATCTAATTTTAGACTTAAGAAATAACAAAGGAGGTGACAATTCATTTAGCGATTATTTGGTGTCGTATATAGCCGATAAGCCCTTCAAATGGAACGCCCAATTCACAATAAAAACAAGTAAATTTCTCAAAGAACATACCCGAGCACACAACGATACAACAGATGTTTACTTCCAAAATATTTTAAGTCATAAAGACGGTGAAATTTACGATTACACTTTTGACGAATACCTCCCACAAGATAAACAAAAGAGGTTTGAAGGGGATGTATATGTACTAGTCAATAGACAATCACACTCTCAGTCAGCAGTGACTGCTGCTCAAATTCAAGATTACGATTTTGGAACAATAGTAGGTGAAGAAACTGCAGAATTTCCTTCTCTTCACGCCTCTCAATTTCAATATACATTGCCCAATACAGGAATCAATGTAAAAGTATCTAAAGGATATATTGTGAGAGTAAACGGCAGTAAAAAGCTAGAAGGTGTCCTACCAGATATTCAAATTCAAGACCATTTGCTAGACGACAAAGATGAAATATTGGAAAGGCTATTAGATAAACTGAATAAGTAACTCATGTTACGCAACCAATATGACTTTCACTTTACGCCTTACTTTTTTCCTGATAAAAAAGTAACAAAAAATCGAGTCTTGATACATTTTTTAACGCTACATTACGGCTAAAAAAGCTAAACAAAATTAAACTCCTCCTACGTCGTCAGACACAATTTTATTCTTAACGCTTTTCCAGCCTTCATTTCACTAAAATGAATAAGGACGGATAAAGTCAATCGTAAACAGAATAGATTATTTGTAAGTTGCTATTAATCAATGCTTTGGCTCAATCGTCGAAAAATCAGTGGTCTGACACAATTATTTAGAGAGCGAAGTAATTGTGTCAGACTGCTTTTACAAATTTCCTAACAGGTAAGCTATAGGTCACCACTACCTTCCAACTCCACAATAACCTCATTTTTACGACTAAAAAACTCATAAGGAGGATTGTATCCTAAAAAGTAAAAGCGATTGGTGTAAGCGATATTTTCTGCATCTAAAGCAGCTTTCAGTTTTATTTTATATGCCTCAATCTTCTCATTATCTGCCCAACCTCCAAAAGTGATAGCCGCGACCGTCTTTGCAGGTTCTTCCCTAAATTCTATCTGTCCCTGATTAGGCTGTGGAAGTGTTTCTTTATTGAATTTTTTAGGCACCATAAACATGACTGTCATCGAGTCTTCAAGAGACATTGCAACGGGTGAAGTCATCGCGATTTTTTCTTCGGTTTCGTTTCCTCCAAAAATATAACCCGCCAAGATAGAAAAACCTTTACTGGATGCGTCTTTGTAATCTTTAGTTGATAATTTAACGGAAGTAAACAAACTCGCATCGTAGTTACGAATCTCAAAATTCTCATATTCTTTCTTTACAGAATAAGGATAACTTTCGATATTTTGCTGACTTCTAAAGGCAAATACCTGTACCACAATAAAGGCTACAAGTAAAATACTCAAAATAATAAGGATAACTTTCATGTTCTATTTTTGGGGTATAACAAGAGAAACATTCAAGGGTTTTAAAAGGAAGACATTCTTTTTCAAAATTAGCGTTCTTTGACAAATCCCCCCGCGTTGCGGGACAAGCAGTGATTGTCCCGTGCAACGGGAGGATTTGTCAGAGAACCAAAATTAGATTAACTAATTGGTAATCATTCTGTTAACATAAACATAATTGTCTCGTATAAAAGTAATTAATCTGCCTCTTTTCACGTTTTACAGGCACAATATTTAACCAGCAAATACTAAGAAACATGAAACAGTCACTGCTTATTTTAATAGCCTTTTTGTCCATAAGTCAATGGATGACGGCGCAAGAATTAACGCTGGGACCAGAGCAAAAAGGCAAGCGTACCGAAGTTATTTCTGACATTATTCATCACGATAATACGGGTTATTATGCCTTGCGTCAATCCGTGAGTATGTTAAAACCCCTCGCTCCCATTATCGAAAAATACAACGACGATATGGTGCGCATTTACCAAACGCGTTTAGATGAATTTAACTCAGCAGATATCAATGAGGAAGCGTTTTTTACTTTTAACAACCGTATTTTTGTGGCAGGTTCCAAAAAGGAAAGGTCAAAAAAACGGGTAGAATATTTCTTTAGAGAAATAAGTAAGAAGACGGGAAAAATGACGGGCAAGGTGCAGAGAATTGGGACAGAAAAGATTGAAAAGAAGTCTGCTGTCGCCAATTTGGATTATAGAATATCTCGTGACAGTTCGAAATTAGGTTTATTTCTAAATGATTTTACGCTCGGTATTTCTTCTCTGTTTGGAGGCAATAAAGTGAATGAAAACTATGCTAAATTCACCTTAAAAGTCTTTAATGACAAGTTGGAGGAACAGTGGTCTCGTAAAGTCAGATTACCTTATAATCAAGACCGACTTTCTGTCGAAAAATTTGATGTAGACAACAATGGGGATGTTTATATTCTCACTAAATATCGCGAAGAAAACTGGCGCGAGCTAAAACGTAAAGACAAACCGTGGTTTACCTACAAAATGTTGGCGTATAGACAAGGTGGCGAAGAGGTTGATAAATATGATGTGACACTAAAAGATAACTACATTTCTGACATCACATTTGATATTGACAATAGGAACAATCTAGTTTGTTCAGGTTTTTTCTCCGAAAGATTTATCGGTGGATTAGCTGGGACATTCATTCTTACTATCGATGCTCAAACTAAATCAATTACACGTCAAGACACCAAAAAGTTTGATACTTCTGAGCTAAATCTTTTCATGAGTGAACGGCGAGCAAAAAAAGGTAAAGAGATTAGTTCTAACTTTGATTTAGAAGATTTTGTGCTGCGGTCTGACGGAGGTGCCGTACTAATTGGAGAGAGTTTTTACACGACTCAATCTACATCTATGGATGCCAATGGTAGAGTGACTTCAACAACTATTTATAATTACGGTCCACTCATCATCGTGAATGTGAATCCCGACGGAAAGATAGATTGGGTCAGTAAAATAGTAAAAAGACAAAGCTCTTCTTCTCAAGTATTTTCTTCCTATGCTATGGCTATCGTCGCTGACAAAATGCACTTTATCTTCAATAAAGGTCTCCGAAAAAGGTCAAATGTTATGTCTGTTTCTGTCGACTCTAAAGGCAAGGTGAGCGAAAAGGAGTTATTCCGAGTTAAAGACGAAAAAATGCTCATACGTGTTCCAGGATGTGAGCAAATTGCAGATAGAGAAATGATTGTCTATGGAGAATGGAAAAAGAAGTTTCGCTTCGGGAAGTTGAAATTTTAGGGAGTTGGTGTTAGTGCCCGATACCTGTTTTAAGCTACGAGTAAGGTATCGGGCACTGATTTTTGTTTGAGATACTGTTAATTCTCCAAGTTGTATCTTAGATTTAACTAAAGTGACCGATACCTGAATAGTTACCTAATGTCTAATATCTTTCGTCCAAAGTCCAATATGAAAGATGATACAGGTTTGGCGGATTAAAACGGATTTTTTAAGAATATTAAGGAAAAATCCGTGTTTTTCCGTGTTCATCCGTGTTCCTACCAAGTCATACTATTATAGGCAATTAGATTTACCAATCAATATCATAATGAATCTGTGTCAAATACAAACCAACTATTTCAAAATACTAACATCCCCTTTCACAAATATTGGTCTCGGTATCAAATTCTCCACAACAGTATATTCAGCATACCAAATATAAACATCATCAGACATTTTTTTTCCTTCAAAAGTACCATCCCAACCTTCACGCGGGTCAGTCGTCTCAAAAATAAGACTCCCCCAACGGTCAAATACTTTCAAATCAAAATTAGCTAATTCACAATCAGTAAATGTCTTAAATTCATCATTGATACCGTCAAAATTGGGAGAGAAAGCATTCGGTACGAATAGCTCACAACGCTCACATTCAAAAACAGTAATCGTATCAAGAGCTTCTTCACATTGATTAAAAACTCGAACAGAGTATTCTCCAATTTGGTCAGCGATGACTACAGAATCTTGGCTTCCATTTGACCATTGATATTCTGAAAATCCGGAGGTAGCAACAAGAACTATATCATTGAAACAAAGGAAACTATCGACGCCCAATTCTAAATCAATTAAAGGAATATAGTTGACAGAAAATGCATCTTCATAAGTCGCACAAGGTGCAACTATCGTCACGGCATAATCGCCATTCTCATCTATATTCCGGATAGCTTCTGTAGAGCCATCTTCCCATAAATAAGTTGAATTCGCAATAGTAATATTCACATTCAAAACCTCATCTTGACACAAAAGAGTATCAGGCAACAAGTCCGCTGTGTCTCCATCTAAACCTTCAACCACTGTTGTCCATTCCACTGTCTCACAGGGAGTTGTGACGGTCACAGAATAAGTTCCAACAGCATCAATTGTAAAGACTGGGTCTGTACTTCCTGTACTCCACTCGTAAGTTGCGGCTTCTGATGTCGCATCTAAAACCAACTCATCTCCAGGGCATAATGCCGTAGCTAATGGGAATTGCAAATCAACTCTATCAATAACTTCTACAAATATTTCGTCGTCTGCCGAACCACAAGCATTTTCAATATCTACAGAATAAGTTCCCTCTTCTGTCACATCAAAACTAGCCTCCGTAGAGCCATCTTGCCATGCATATTCAGAGAGTGAATTAAATGCATTTAAAGTTAAAACCTCTCCTTCACAAATAGTAATATCATTCCCTAAATCAACCGTCGGCGGTCCAAAAACATATGCCACATCAATATCATCATCTGCACTACCACAGGCATTTGTAATTGTTACAGAATATGTCGCTTCTTCGTCTACTGAAATGGTAGGCGTAGTCTCGCCCGTACTCCAAGTATAATTTTCGGCGTTCTCTTCTGTTGCATCTAAAGTAATGACATTCCCGATACACAATCCAATCGTATCGTCAGCGAGATTAATCATTGGAGGAAAAAATGGTCCACTTATATCAAAAGAAATATCAAAATCTATGGCAGGATTACCGCAAACATCTAATGCATTTTCAGAGTTATCTGGATTAAAAACAAGAGTGTATGTTCCTGACTCTGAGATTGGTGGGTTTGCCGTTAATACAAAAACATCGTCATACAACCCCATTTGGTCGCAGATATCAGATGTTAAGTCTACCGCAATTGGACCTGACGGACCAACTAGAGAAAATTGTCCTCCTTCAATCGTACTACACTGTATTGGTTCGTTGAACATAACCGTAATTGAATTATCAAGGCATTCATCAGGTAAATCAGCAGTGCTAGAAATAAAAGGCAAAACCGTGTCTAACACGCCAATATCTCCAGACAAACCAAAGTCTATCGAATAGCCATTTGTAGAACCTGACCAGTTAGAAACCATTAAAACGTAAGTATTACCCGCTACAACAGGTATGAGGTCATTGTAAGGGCTACCACCAGAATTTTGACTAGGATTATTAGCATTACAGCCACCACCTTGATTATTCCAATTGGTTTGACCAGTTGCCCCTGTTTCGCCATCACAATTACCACCTCCTGCGGCATTACAGCTAACGACTAAACTTGGGTTATTGGTAATCTCACCACAAGAAGCCGTCGTGATGTTATATAAAACCCAATCATAGTCATCATTCGAGCTGTTTGGCGTAATTAGAAAACCAAAGTCTCCTGAATTATTGACGGTAAACGTATACCATATTGAGTTCAACTCACCAGCCGTACAAGTATTGCTAGATAGAACTTCGTCGGGGTAGTTTCCATCACCAGATGCAGAGATAGTTTCGCTGTAAACCTGCTGGCAAACAGGTATCGCCCCCAGACAATCTTGGACAGTTGGAGTTTGTGCGATTAGGTTAATACTGAAAAGTAAACCAAGTATAGGGAGTAATTTTTTCATGAAGTAAGTTTTGGTTTCGGTCTTTGAAGTAAAAAAACGTTCTTTGACAAATTCCCCCGTATTGCGGGACAAGCAGTGATTGTCTCGTACAACGGGAAGATTTGTCAGAGAACCCAAAAAACAAGACGCAAAGATAGTATTTTCTCTATTTCAATTTATCAACTTGAAATGTTAAATTAAAATGGCTTTTTAAGATTTGGACTTTGGACATAAAAAACTACAAAAATTTTGGTAGTGGGTGAAAACAACTGATGCATCCCTTTTACTCACACGGTGACTTTCCTTACGGACACGTGAGTCAAATGTCGTCAACTTACGTGTCCGCATGAAGGAAGCGATTTGCTAGAACTTTCTAACGATAATATTCAAAGAATGCATGATTGAAACGCGGATGATGCGGATTTGGCGGATTAAAGCGGATTTTGAACAAGTGTTAACCAAAAAATCCGCCCTAATCCGTATCATTCGCCAAATCCGCTTTTCTATCATACATTCTTAGCAACTACAAAATAGTATGCTGCTTTGAGTCACCACGTGAGTATCCACCGTTTTGACCCATTACCAAAATTTGCCCCGCCTTTCAAATATCGAAAAACGGGGCAAAAATGATAATCTAATGAACTTTCAGGCAAGTCTAATTAGAAGATTTCCAACCATAAAGCTTGTCAACAACTAATCGCTTACTAACAGCACGACGACTCGCCGTACTAATCTCGACAAAGTAAAGACCATCTATAAATGTATGCAAATCAACACGTACAGGACTCAAACCGACTTCATCAATTGATAAATGTAGGCGTTCTTTACCTAGATTATCATAAATCCGAATCGTTGCTGACTCTCCCTCTATTTCACTCAAATCAAGATTGAAGTAATTGTCTGCTGGATTTGGATATACATTATAAAGAATTGACTCTGCAAGATTTACTTTGCGAACTTCTGTATGTAAAACATCTCCATTGACATATTCCGTGCGCACACGGTAATAGTTGTCGCCACGTGCAAGTGTTTCATGCAGATACGAGTAAGTATTATCAAGACCGCGTTCGATTTCCGTTGTTGTGTAAATCTCTGTCCAATCTCTATCATTTGTTGAATACTCCAAAACGTAAGTTTCTACACGTTCTTCGCCCGTTTTCATCCACCATAACTCAGCACTCTCATTTGCCTTCTCTGCATGAAAAGTGATATCAGAGTCAAGACCTCTTTCATCCACATTACGTCCGCCCCCACCACCAGCAAAATTACTTCCGCCAACAATTAAAGTGTAATCTTCCACTTCTCCATAAGAGACATCTTCACAAGGCCAAGCCCAACCATCGTAATTCATAACCACGCGCATCCGTGTCGAACCAGCAAGAGCATAAGACGGCACATAAAAATATTTAGCAAAAGCACCTCTTCTGTACTTATCAAAAAGTAGTTCGCCACAATCATCAAAGTCTCCGTCTTGATTCCAATCTGCCCACACGCTCCAATATTCATACTCCTTTGCAGCAGAATAACCTGGTCTACCCATAAAGTAGCAATATTGACCTGGCGTAACAACTGCCGTCATATCTGTAAAGTCAGCATAACCACCATTGTTGCCAGAGAGATTATTAATACCAACGCCCACTTTCACACGTTTTATCCATTCGTATTGTGTGCTTTCGCCTGTCATCTCGCAATAAGTAGATTCACAATTTCCAGACGCATCAGGATAAGATGTATCAGAGTTATCGTCGCAATCCGTATTATCTGTGACATAACCGTCACCGCAACTTACACAAAAGTCTTGACTGTCTGCGGCATCACCAAAAGTATCAGCGTCCGCATCACGATAACAGGTAATGAAGGCTTTATCTGGAATAATGGTGATGATACAATTAATATTAGTTTGATTATCAGACGCATCAATTACTGTTAATTGTGCCGTTTGTTGCAAGTCATCGCCACAAGTAAATATCATTTCAGGGTTACTTTCTATGAATCCGCAATTATCTGTACTATTACCTGCAAGAGCGTCGGCAGATAAAGTTCCATTTCCTTGTTCATCTAACAAGATAACTATTGCTTCATTAGGACATGCCGCTACTGGAAACTGATTGTCAATTACCGTAATTGTAAAAGAGCAATTATCGGCATTCCCTGATGCATCCGTTGCAGAAAAACTAACTGTCGTTTCGCCTACTGGAAAGAAGGCATCATTGCCTAGTGCGCTTGTTTGTAAAACTGTTGTACCCATGCAGTTTTCTGAAACTACGGGATTTAAGCCGTGTACTACTGCCCCACATTCGTCTAAATCTGTATTGACTGTTAAATCATTTGAGCATTCAAGTACTGGAAATTGATTGTCAATAACTGTAATTGTAAAAGAGCAATTATCTGCATTGCCTGATGCATCCGTTGCAGAAAAACTAACTGTCGTCTCGCCTACTGGGAAAAAGGCATCGTTGCCTAATGCGCTCGTTTGTAAGACTGTGGTGCCCATGCAGTTTTCAGAAACTACGGGATTTAAGCCGTTTACTATCGCGCCACATTCGTCTAAATCTGTATTGACTGTTAAATCGTTTGAGCATTCAAGTACTGGAAATTGATTATCAATTACCGTAATTGTAAAGGAGCAATTGTCTGCGTTACCTGACGCATCCGTTGCGGAGAAACTTACTGTCGTCTCGCCTACTGGAAAGAAGGCATCATTGCCTAGTGCGCTTGTTTG
>CALDUB010000421.1 GCA_937923465.1 uncultured Saprospiraceae bacterium | reverse complement strand
AATCTGTGCACTCACGTACACAGCTGAAGGCTGTCGTGCCCTTGGCACTTAATTGAGAGTAGCTCTAAACACAAGAAAGGCGCGTCGATTACGACGCGCCTTTCTTTAACCTGCAAGTTTAACCATTTAGAATGGACAACCCACACATTCATTCACTTGTACAGATTCATTTTGCTGTGAAATATTTTGTGAAGAAGGCTCCACACATGAACGACAACCAATAACTTTAAACTCTGTACGGCGATTCAACTGGTGGTCACGCTCACTACAAGGTACATTATTCGCACAATCATTCACACGCTCCGACTCCCCATATCCACGTGGTACAAGACGCTCGCGCTCTATGCCACGGTCTGATAACCAACGCACTACGCTCTCGGCGCGACGTTGTGACAAACGCATATTGTAACTGTCACCCGCACGAGAATCCGTGTGAGAACCAATCTCAATGATAATATCAGGATTATCCGTCATTATCGTAGCTAATTTTTCTAATTCACCTGCTGCATCGTCCCGAATATACGCTTTGTTAAAATCGTAGTATACGTGAAGTAGGAATGGAATTGGTTCGCCATTTCCAACACTTGTAGTCGACGTTCCACCTGTGTTATCAGAATAGTCTGAGTTACCAGGATTATTCGGGTCATAATTTGGTGCATCAATATTTGGTGCATTAACTACTGGGTCACTTGTCACGACTCCTTTCTCATGCATAGAACCATCAGGATAAGTTCCGTCCGTGTATTCTCCTGTTTCTTCATCAATGTAAAGTCCCGTAATTGGGTCTTCATAATATCCTTTCGCTGCGACAGGATTTCCAGAACCGTTATCTGTACCTGTGAAACCAGGGTCTGATGTTCCAATAGTCGGCTGCAAGTTAATATTAGCCTGCAAAACCTCACTACCTTCAAATCCTTTCGTACACAAGTTATCTGCGAAACCTGCCAAGTAAACTGGCTGCTTCATTGCTTTTACACGGTAACAGCAATCTTCTTCTAATTCAAACATCACACGTCCACCTGCATCTGTATAAGCAGGTTCTAAGATTGTACCGTCGCAGTCGTTCTCTAAAGTTACTTCCGCACCTTCGATAGTCAAACCATTTTCAGCATCAAATACGATAACTGATAATTCAAATTTCTTTGATTTAGCCAAAGGAATTTCAATCATTTGTGGGTTTGTAAAGTCTGCCTCTGTTGCACATCCTTGTGCAGAGTTATTTTCGTAAGCATCAAAACTTGCCGCAAAATCACAACAGTCACCTGGTTTGATATCAATAGCAATTTTACCATTTGCACCAGTAGTCATTGTTGTATTTTTGCAAGCGACATCAACTGTTGCACCTTCTAAAGGTTCACCCGTTTTTTCATCAAAAACAAAAATCTCCATTGGCACAGCAATCTTTTTGAATGAGTAAACATCATCTCCACCTACTCCACCGATACGGTCAGAAGCAAAGTAACCTTCACGTCCATTCTCTTCAAATACCAAACTGAAATCATCAGAAATAGTATTTACTGGAAAGCCTAAGTTTTCAGGGCTTGTCCAATCATCATTGCCACGGTCTTCCGTGTAAAAGATATCTAATCCACCTAATCCGATAAGCCCGTCAGATGCGAAATAAACGCGTCCGGTATTGTGGTCAACATTCGGGAAAAGTTCATTTCCTTCCGTGTTTAAGACTGGTCCAAGGTTCATCGGAGGTCCCCAACGTCCACTTTCTTTGTTAGATTTGTACAAATCCATTCCACCAAAACCACCTGGCATGTCAGAAGCGAAATACAAAGTATTTCCGTCAGCAGACAAAGCAGGGTGTGCTACACTGTACTCATCAGAGTTGAATGGAAGACTTTCCAATTCACCCCATGCGCCGTCGCTTCCTTTGGCGTAGAATACTTTTAATTTGATAAGACCTTCATCAGATTTACCCGTTTTACCATTAAAAAGGTTGTTACGTGTAAAGAAAATCTCTTTACCATCTTTGCTAAACGCAACCGCTGCATCGTGGTATTTTGAGTTTAAGTCTTTTGAATATTTTTCTGGACGACTGTAAGTAAATGTACCACCGTCTTTTTTACGGACGACATTATACAATTCTAAGAAAGAAACTCCAGTCCATGCTGCTTCGCGCTGGACAGGTCCTGTATTTTCGCGTTCAGAAGCGAAGATGACATTATCTTGGTAGATTGCTGGAGAAAAGTCGTCTAAGTTAGAGTTAAAATCTAACTGGGTAATCTCATAGATACCCGCATTTTTTTGCATCAACTCTGCTTCGTAATCGCAGGCACGTGCTAGATATTGACCACGTTGGTCATCTGGCACGAGTTGAATGTATTTGTTATACCAATCGCGCGCTAAGTCACATTTTCCGTTACGTTGGAGAGTTTGACCGTAGTAAAGATTGTGTATTGGCTGCACTTCTGGCAATTGTACAACTTGACTGTACCAAAATTCGGCATTGTCACTGTCGCCAATTTTACGATATGCTTCTGCTAAGTTAATTTTAGCTTCTGCCACATCACTTTTTTCGACAATACGACTATACTCTGCAATGGCAGCCTGATAGTTCAGCTGGTCCATGTGGTTTTTAGCACTTTTCAGGGCGCCAGCTTGGGCGAAAGCACCGCTTGCGGAGAGCAACACAGCACATAAAAGCAGGGTTAAACGTAGGAAAATTTTCATGTTTCTTAGTAATTTAACAATGGAGGTGTCTTGTGTTCGATTTTGAGATAATGCACAATAACACGTGGAAAAAACTTAAAAAAAGTATTGAGGGGTTGTGAGGTTGGGGGTTGTGAGGTTTATGTACTATCTAGCACAGTAACCTCACAACCCATAACTTCACAACCTCTTCAACCTTATATATCAAAGGCACAAATATAAACAAGAATCTTAATACGATTATTGTGTACTATTTGATTCTTAAAAGTATCGTGGAGTAACTGTCGCTTTTGTAACGTAGTTGAATTCGTAACCCAACATGACTTCAAAAGAGCCAACAGTTTGTGTATTAATTTCTGTCAATGGATAATCATAAGCCGCACCAATGCGCATGCCGTTGCTCATATTCCAAGAGAACCATACATCAGCAGAGTCATAAGAGGTTTTTGCTGCATCTCCGAAAGACTGAACGCCCGCACGGAAAGAAGCACCTACCCAAAATGTTTGTTGAAACAAGAGAGACAAATCAATGTCAAACTCTGTTGGTGCACCAATATTATCAAAGGCAGGGTCAGAAGATAAAACTTTATCAACACCTACGTTTTTCACTAATAAAGACGGCTTAAAAATCAAGTTGTCTCCTTTTATCGGAATAGCTGTTCCCATAGTAAAGTAGTAGTGACGGAAGCCTTTCGCAAAAATTGGAGTGTTTCCTATGTCTTGTACTAATTCATATTCTACTAAATGAGGACAAGAAACACCTGCATAAAACTTGCGAGAATAGTAATAAATACCAGCCCCGAAGTTAGGATTCCAATTGTTTTGGTTTTGTGAAAAAGGTAAATCTGCCATATTTTCTAAAGTCAACTGCGTGAAATCAGCACGGTAATTTTCAATACCCGCTTGCATTCCGATAGATAACTTAGCACCATTTTTTCCCATTGGAATACGGTATGCGTAAGATACATTTGCTCCAAGAGAGTTTGTTGGTCCGATTTCGTCGTTGATTAAACTGAATCCTACACCTACTCTTTCATTCTTTAATGGAGTGTGTAAAGTAACAGACTGCGTCGTTGGGGCGCCCTCGAAACCTGCCCACTGTGTGCGGTGCAGAATACCTACGGACATATAATCTTTAGACCCAGCATAAGCGGGATTAAAAATTAAGGAGTTAAACATGTACTTGGTGAACATGGCGTCTTGCTGCGCGTAGCCCACGCCTCCCAATAAAAGCAGCATTGCAATAACTGTCAATGTCTTTTTCATAATGTGCCTAATTTGAATTTTTTTTGCGTTGTTTTCTCAGAATAAAGCGACTACATCAGAGCCTCCCCTTTTCCTTAAAAACTTAGCATTTAATTAAGTTTGTAATGGTGATTACCTATTTTTAGCCAGTTGACTGATTTTGGGTAATCTTGTGGGAGGAAAAATATTTTCTTTAAAAGATATATTTAAAACCAACATTTTGGTCTATGTATCTTCGCTTTAATTTAGTATGATTTCTAGAAATTTCACAATGGATATAATTTGTTAGAAGTCTAACCCCTAAATATATACAATCTAAAATATCACCTACATATTAGTATTTTTCAAAAACCGTTCCGTTACGGTTACGATTCTTTATTTTAACTTAATTATGATTTTAAACCTCTGATTATCAAATAATTACAAGTAAAATTAATAATCAATAAGAATCATAAACTAAGTAATATCTATCTTCTTATGTGTACAGAACCTTGATAATTGCCCACATCTTCTACTGTCAAAAGGTAAAAGTAAGTGCCGTCTGGCAAAACTCTTCCTCTCCATTTACCGTCCCAACCATTGCGATAAGATGTCGTACTAAACACAACATTCCCCCAACGATTATAAACTGTTAAAGTGTTCTGCGAGTAGTTTTCGAGTCCGTCAATGACGAATGTATCGTTGATATTATCGCCATTTGGACTAAAGCCATTGTTGACAACAATCTCTGCATTTTCGCTCGTCACACAATCTATTGTCAAAGCAACTACAGCTGTATCACAGCCAAATTGATTGCAGAGTACGTAGCTAAACATATCATCGCCACAGTAACCTCCTTCGGGGGTATAAGTTATCGTTCCGTCTTGGTTAGCGGTCTGTGTTCCTGTCGAAGGTACACCGCCACCAGCTTCAGGTAATGGATAAACCACAATCTGCGAACCCGCAGGAATGGTATCATTGCCCAAAACATTGAGAACTAAAGGGATATTTTCAGAGGTAGAGAATTCGTCATCAACCGCTACGGGAGGGATATTGCTGACGTTTGTATTGTCTTCTTCGACAGTAATGTAATAAAAAGTCGTGTCACAGATTAAGTTCTCGTCGCAAATGACGATGCATGCTGTGTCTGTACCAATACTAAGTGCGGTTGTGTTTAGACATAAAGATACATCATCTATATTAAAAATCACATTTTCTCCCGAAGATTCTTCACAAATATTGAAAATTGTGTACTCATTTCCGGGTAATTCTTCAGTTGAAGGACAAAAGGTTTCTTCGTCTCCTATATTTTGATTAGTAATCACTGTTTCGACTAGAGGAGTGATGACATTTATGTTAAAAAAGGTGGTATCTGTATTCCCTAGGTCATCTGTGACAACAATACAAGCACTATCTTGTCCAACTGTGATGCCTTCATAAGTTACACAAAAAGAATTTTCATCAAGTGTAAAATCCACATAACCAACACCTTCACATACATTTTCTATTGTATCCAAAGTACCTGGCAAGTCATTTGTATTGAAGCAATATTCAAAAAATTGCCCTTGATAAATGGTATTATTGACGTATTCTGGCTGAGGTTGACAAACTGTATTATCGACTGTAATTTCGATAAAAGTCGTGTCACAGATTCCCATATCATCGCAGATTAATATACAAGCATTTTCTACGCTATCACATTCTAAACCTGCGTACTTTACACAATAAGTATCTGTGTCAAGAGTAAAGCTGACAAATTCGCCGCTTTCTTCTGCACATATATTTTGAATCGAAACAACCGTTCCTGGCAATTCCATAGTATCTAAACAAATCTGGTAAACCTCCTGATTAGCAGGCACGATATCTTCGAAATAAACAGGTATTGTCGTTGTCGTCAATACATTTACATTAAAATGGGTTGTATCTTGATTACCCGCAGCATCTGTTGCAATAAAACAAGCTGTCTCCTCTCCTACTGCCACTCCTGTGATTTCTACACAAGTACCAGAGTTAATTAAACCTAAGTCAGCGATGCCCTCATTACCTGAGTCACAACCGACCATAACCGTACTTGCTTCTCCATTCACCAATTCAGAAAAATCCAAACAGATTGTCTCCGTTTGACCTTCTAAAAGTTCAATATTTGTTGTTTGCGCTACTGGTTGACAACTTACAGTTACTGTAAAACTATCAGTTTCACTAGTCGTGTCGTCTGTAACGATTACATTATGTACACCTACTGGAAATTGCAAAGCAATGCCCTGTGCTATGATATTATAGCTCCAACCTAATAAAGACGGCGTACCATTTGCCATGACCGTGATGTCTAACATCCCGTAAGTTCCGCTCGTTTCACCACCAATAATATTAGTTTCAGCAGCATTAAGTGTCCAGTTACCGTCAGGATTCCATTCGTTCATTTTGGTCGTCAATTCTGCTACATCCTGAAACTGACCACTAAAGGTCGCTCCATTTACCGTCCAAGAATTTAACATATAAGGACCTTGATTTCCTTGTCCGAAAAGAGTGTTGTAATTATAACTGATAAGCGTATCAAAATCACAACCCGATATCATACCTGCATATGGCGTTCCGTCTGCCATAAATGAGTAATTATCCGAGTCTTCGAGGGTAATATCGAGGCAAATCATTGCGTCATCATTACAGTTATTAACCGAGACAACGAAAGTGTCTTCAGTTACTATGTTTTGTGCGGTTAATCCTACAACTAAAAGCATAAAAGTCCAGAAGGAAAAAAGGAACTTATTATTCATGGTGTTGTAAAGTTTGAGAGCTTTTGATATGAAAATTAATGTTTCAAAATCATCAAGCTCGAATGTCGAGAAATAGTTTGGTGTGCTCAAAGTGTGTCCCCACACAGAGAGTTAAAGCAAAAAATCAAAATTGTTTTGGTAAAATTCGCTTGTCGTTGCTGCTATTATCACAGCGTAATTAAGTTGTTTAGATTTTTAAAAACGAAGTTTACGCATTGTCCGACTTAAAGTTGGTTTTAAAAAAAGTAAATCGGTTTTCGGGACAAATGCGTAATAAAAACTCTAAACGTATTATAACATTTAGACATATTTCAAATAGTGTGCCAACGTATTATACTTTTTTATAATTTGAAATAGAAAGAAAAAGAAATTTTGAATAAAAGGCTCTTGTCAAACGCCCTCTACCCTACAAAAAACACCTTTTCTTCAAAAAATCAACACAGATATGAATACATCTTCGTAATTTCAACCTTTCTAAATAAATGATAGACTTTAGAAGTCTGTTTGAATTTAACATCTCTCTTCCAATAAACAAACAAGACAATTATGAATATTTCCCGTTTTGCACTTTGTGC
>CALDUB010000420.1 GCA_937923465.1 uncultured Saprospiraceae bacterium | reverse complement strand
ATGGTTATATTGACGATACTGGGCGCGAGTATCTTTCCTTTATCATGGACGGAGTAAAAAATATGAATGCGTTAATTGACGACCTTCTACACTATTCCGAATTAGATACACGTAAACATATCTCTCAAGACGTCCACCTGCCGACGATGATGTTTATGTTGGAAAAAATGCAAGAAAAAAATATTAAGTCTGCTGCTGCCAATTTAGTGATTGGCAAAATGCCTGAAACGATAACAGGTGATAAAGCAAAAATTCGCCAACTCTTCGAAGCTTTATTATCTAATGCACTCAAATTTCGCCACCCTGACCGTCCATTACAAATAGAAATTTCAGGAAAAGAAATTGAAAATGGATACGAGTTTTCTTTTGTAGACAACGGTATTGGCGTTAAAGAAGAATTTTTCGGTAAGATTTTTGAAATGTTTAAGAAGTTGCACAGTCGAAAAGAATATGACGGCACAGGCATCGGTCTGGCTCTCTGCAAAAAAATAGTCGAACAGCATGACGGCGAAATAAACGTCCAATCTACCCTCGGCGAAGGTTCAATTTTTTCTTTTACTATTATGAGACACAATGTTTAATGAGTCTCGACTATTCAGCAAATTATAATCCAACACAATGTGAACTCCCTCTTCGATTTATTTCGGGGAGGGCTTTTTTTTTTACGGTGTACGGTGGACGGTCGCTTCGCTTGACGGTGGACGGTGCCAGTATGATTTGTATACATTCTAAATACAATCCAAAATAGAATAAGCAGATTTTAGTTTTTAGCTAAAAAATAAAAAGGAGAGCAAAATATTTGCTCTCCTTTTTGCGTCCAAGTTATACTGGCGCCGTCTACCATCCACCATCAAGTGAAGCGACCGTCTACCGTACATACTATCCATCAACCCGTTGCGCTCTCCGATAAAACATTCCCACCAACAAACCAATCATCATCATCAAAGAACCCAACCATACTAGGTTGATACCAGGGAAAATAATGGTTTCTAAGACGATGTAATCCGTACGGAAACTCTTTGTGCTGATTTCTAAAGGAATGCCGTTGTTCTTTTTCTCTTCTTGTGCGATTTGCAAATCGAAAGTCTCCGTTGCAGGATTTATCGAAGCAAAACGAACGTGTGCGCCTATTTTTGTAGAATTATCTTTCAAGATTAATGGACGGCTTTCTCTGATAAGATAGATAGGTTCTACCACATCAGACTCTCCCGTTCTCAAGTCTTCTACTAAAATTTTTCCTCCGACAGCGAGGTCACCTTCTTGCTTGACATAACTCGGATGTTGCGGGTCACGTACCACGCCCATAAATGTCATTTTGAGATTTCCAATCGTTACACTTTCGTCTTCTTTGAGCGTTGCATTTTTATAATCTAATTGATTTTCTGGCGTGAATGTGTAATCAATCATATCAGGATGCAAACGAATACGCGTAGAAATCTCATCCAATTGGTCAGGATAAGTATATACACGTGCGCCACGTAAAACCAACATCGGCTGAGCGTAAAGAATAGTATCTCCTATCCCTGCAGTAATCTTTTGTGGTGTGATGGCTAATTTCACCCCAACTGCTAAGTCCCCTTCTTGTGGTTCGTAATCTTCGCGGGTAGGATTTTCTAAAATCTCAACCAGTTCAATTTTATGTTCCAAATAACGTGTCACGCGGTCATTTGAAATATTATCTTTGATACGCACCGTGTCAATGATTGTCAATACTTCATTTGGTGGTATTTCGTAGCGATTGAAAGTTAAAGTATCTTCAAACTGCTTACGTACTTCCATGTCTGCCTCACGTGCTGCTATCGTCGCAATGTGTGTAAAGATGTCTTTGTGTAGATAATGCTTCGTTGACGGATTATAAGCCGCTACTTTGGTTAAAGCATTGTCATATAAGATAGTCGGTTGAACAGCAAACTCCTCTGTTACATTACCTGTAGAGTCCATTTTCTCGTACTTGATGTCATACAAACGGTTATTTCCAACCAATGTATCACCCGTATAAGTTACGCGATAACCACTCATGTACATCGGTAAATCTTTGTACAATAAGACGTTTTTCTTCAAAGCTTCTTCTTCTAATCCTAAGCCACGTTGTGCAAATGGATTGGTCGAGATGTGCTCTTTATTCAATCCCGAAGCCATAATTCCCACCAACATAATCCCAAATCCTAAGTGAGCAATGGCAGAAGCTGCTGCTTTTGTGTTATTTTTCGCAAAGAAGATAACGTAATCTAGATTAGTAACTATCGCAAAAACACCACTGAAAAGTAAAACGATATATTGCCAAGCCGTTGCATTTATCCATAAAGTCAACAAACCTGTAAAGACGGCAGAAACAACCGCTGCAATACCAATACGTGTAAAAAATTGCTTGCGACTGTACTCCCAATTGCGACCTGCCCAACGTAGATATTGCGCCGTACCAGACAACAAACCAATAAAAACAGCTATCCAAAGTTGATACTTATTAAAGTGGTCCACAGCATCCAAAATTGTACGCCCCTCAAATAGCGGGTCAAATATCTCACGGATTTTATTGTAAACAGGCAAAGAAGTAGATGCTGTAATCATCACTGCTGAAAACAACAAAACCAACGCCCCGATAAACATCCAAAATTCTTTAGAACTTGCGTTCTCTTCTTTCTCTGGTGCAGGAATTCCTTTGACACGAGAAAAATATAGATACAACATCTGTACAAAGAAAATCATCACGAATGCTACGAGTTGATTTTCTAGTCCCATTTCTGTAAATGCATGCACCGAAGTATCTCCCAATACACCCGAACGCGTCAAGAATGTAGAGTAAACTATCATCACAAAACTCATTGCATAAAACAAGTAAGTTGCTTTAATCGAATAGCCTGTCACACGTGCTACCAAGTTGGTATGAATACCTGCCACCAAGACAATCCAAGGCACAAGAGACATATTCTCCACAGGGTCCCACGCCCAGTAACCACCAAAAGTCAAAGCCTCATAAGCCCATGCTGCGCCCATAAGAATCCCCGTTCCCAAGATAGCACCATTAAACAATGCCCACGGCAAAACTGGGTCTAACCAGCCTTTGTGGTCACGTGTCCAAAGTCCCGCCATAGCAAAACAAAACGGAATAGATGTCGATGCAAAACCTAAAAACAAGGTCGGTGGATGTATCGTCATCCAGTAGTTTTGGAGGAGTGGATTAAGTCCACGCCCTTTGATAAGGTCAACATAATCTGCCTGCGCGAATATCGGCGCCTGCATGGTATCTCGCAATAAATCAAAAGGATTAGAGCCAAATTTCACTGCCTCTGCCCCAAATCCAACGTAAACCCCTAATATCATGGAGGTAATCACGATTTGTATCAAGGAAAGCGACGCCATAACGGGCGCTTCCCACTTTTTAGCGGTGAATATCAAGACGATACCCAAGACGACATGCCAGAACAACCACAATAAGAAACTCCCCTCTTGGTCGCCCCAAAAGGCGGAAAAGATATACTGAAAGGGCAAGTCCGCAGATACTTGCGACTGCACATAACGGTACTCGAAGTAATGATTTATCATTACATAGAATAGCGTTCCGACAACTCCCAAAATACCGATACCGTGCGCCACGTATGCCGTACGCCCGATTTTCTTCCAACCGTCTGCCTCTGGTGTGTTCCGCTTCTCCGTCGCAAAGTAATACGCGATTGCAGAGAGTACTGCTGCCGCGAATGCGAGCATGACGGATGCTTTCCCGATTTGACCTGGGAGGAGATGTTCGCCTATGTATTGTATTTCTTGCATTTAGATTT
>CALDUB010000419.1 GCA_937923465.1 uncultured Saprospiraceae bacterium | reverse complement strand
AGGTACGGAATGATTGAAAATATAGATGATAATTTCGGGCAGATGATGACGCAGTTAGCGGAGTGGAATGCCTTAGAGAATACATTGGTGATTTTTACGACAGACAATGGGATGTCAATGCCTCCAATGTTGCTAAATGGTGAAAAAATAATCCCTTACAATGCAGGAATGAAGGGCAGAAAAAACTCTCCCTTTGAAGGTGGTAATCATGTGCCCTTTTTCTGTTATTGGAAAGGCGTTTTTACAGAAGGATACGACATAAATGAATTGGCTGTTCACCTTGATTTGTATCCGACTATTGTAGAATTAGCTGGAGCAAAATTACCCGAAGATTTGAAACAACTTGAGGGTCGATCTCTTCTACCTCTATTGGAGAATCAAAATACCAAATGGGAAGACCGTAAGGTATTTGTCCATTGCGGCCGTTGGAAGGCTGGAAGTATGGAGGAGGAAAAGTATAACAAGTTTGCAGTCAGAAATCAAAAATGGCGCTATGTTAATAATAAATTTCTGTTTGATATAGAAAATGATCCTTTCGAGAAAGAGAACATGATTATTCAAGAAGCAAAACTTGCTGACCATTTTAAAGAGAGTTTTGATATTTGGTGGAATGCCGCTGTACCACTTATGGTCAATGAAAACCTACCACGTGTTACACATGAGGATTGCCCTTTAGTCAAAAGGTATCACAAGCAATTAGAAGAAGAAGGAATAGCGGATTGGTCGCCGAAAAAATATTAAGGAACAATAAAATGTAATAATGAAATTCAATTTAAAAAATAAAGTGGCCCTTGTAACTGGCGGCGGAAGCGGTATCGGGAAAGCCATATCACAGACGTTTGCAGCTGCAGGTGCAATAGTACATATATTGGAAATGAATGAGGAGGCAGGCAAACAAACTGTCGCCGAAATAACGAATGCAGGCAATCAAGCAACAGTACATCAATGTAATGTTACAGATGCAGCCCAAGTTGCTTCTATTTTTCAAAACATAGGCGGTGTTGACATCCTAGTGAATAACGCTGGTATAGCCCATGTCGGTAACATAGAGAAGACCTCAGGGGATGACATGGATAGGTTATATCAAGTCAATATCAAAGGTTTATTCCACTGTATGATAAATGCCATCGCGGACTTTAAAACACGTGGAGGTGGTGTCATTATTAATATGGCATCTATTGCATCTTCTGTCGGTATCTCGGACAGATTTGCGTATTCGATGACCAAAGGTGCCGTTTTGACGATGACTTATTCAGTGGCAAAAGACTATTTAAAAGAAGGAATTCGCTGTAATTGTATTTCTCCTGCGAGAGTACATACCCCTTTTGTAGATAATTTTATTGCTAAAAACTATCCTGGAAAAGAGAAAGAAACTTTTGCAGCGCTGTCTGCAACACAACCTATCGGACGTATGGGCAAACCTCAGGAAATAGCAGATATGGCGCTTTTCCTCGCATCTGATGAAGCATCTTTTATTACAGGAACTGATTTTCCTGTTGACGGAGGATTTATTAAATTGAATGGATAGTCTTTTTGGTAAAAAGGACTTAATAGGTATAATATTTAAACGAAAAAATATTTTAAAATAATATGAAATTAATCAGATTTGGAAATGAAGGCTCGGTAAAACCTGGCTTACAACTTGAGAATAATTCCCGTATTGATGTTTCGGGATTTGGCGAAGATTATAATGAAAACTTCTTTGCAACCGATGGTATCACTCGATTAAAGAAATGGTTAGAGACTAACCAAGAATCTTGCCCATCAGTTGATGATAATATCCGTCTAGCTGCACCAACAGCTAGACCATCTAAGATTGTTTGTGTCGGTTTGAACTACGCTAAGCATGCCGAAGAAAGCGGTATGGCTGTACCTGGTGAACCTGTTTTGTTTTTCAAAGCAACTTCTTCGATTATCGGTCCAAATGATAATGTAATGTTACCACGTGGCAGCGAAAAATCAGATTGGGAAGTAGAATTGGCGGTAGTTATCGGTAAAAAAACTTCTTATGTAGAAGAAAAAGATGCTATGGATTACGTAGCAGGCTACATGGTTCATAATGACGTCAGCGAACGTGCATTTCAGTTAGAACGTGAAGGTCAATGGGTAAAAGGAAAAAGCTGTGATACTTTTGCGCCTTTAGGTCCATTTATGGCAACCAAAGATGAAATTGCTGATCCGCATAATTTAAGGTTATGGCTCAAACTTAATGGTGAGACTATACAAGACAGTAACACGTCAGACTTTATATTTGATATTCCTAAAGTGATTAGTTATATAAGTGAATTTATGACTTTACTTCCAGGTGACATCATTTCTACAGGAACTCCATTTGGAGTAGGTTTAGGTTTTAATCCGCCTAAATATTTGAAAGCAAGTGATACTATGGAACTTGGTATCGATGGTTTAGGAATTCAACATCAAACAGTAATTTCATTTAGCAAATGATAAAAATTGATTCACACCAACACTTTTGGCAATTTGATCCTGTACGCGATGCATGGATTGACGATACGATGTCTGTGCTTCAACGGGACTTTTTACCCGAGGATTTACAGCCGCTCTTAACTGAAAATAAAATGGACGGTTGTGTAGCAGTACAGGCAGACCAATCGGAAATAGAGACAGATTTTTTACTTGATCTAGCGGTAAAGAATGATTTTATCAAAGGAGTTGTTGGTTGGGTAGATTTACGAAAAGAAAATGTAGAAGAACGTTTGGCACATTATGCCAAACGTTCACTGTTTAAAGGTGTTAGACATATTGCACAAGGCGAGGCGGATGATTTTTTGTTGCGTGCCGATGTGCAAGCAGGTATTGGTCTTTTGTCGAAATACGATTTGACGTATGATATTTTGGTTTTTGCTCGACAATTGCCAGCGGCAATTGAATTGGTAAAAGCTTTTCCTCAACAAAAATTTGTGTTAGACCATTTGGCAAAACCTCAAATTTCTAATGGGGTTGATCAAGATTGGCAAAATAATATCAGGACTTTAGCGGAGTACCCT
>CALDUB010000418.1 GCA_937923465.1 uncultured Saprospiraceae bacterium | reverse complement strand
ACGAAAACACCCGCTTCAACTTCTCCCGAAAAGAGTTCTTCCGCTTCACCCAAACCACGCGCCAACATTCTGCCCGACCACCGTCAGGATTTTCAGTCATCACCAATTCTGCACACAGACCACCCATTTTTTCATAAAATCCAACGGCACTATGGTTGACTTTATATACCCATAAATACTGCCCATTCTCTGGAAAATTTTCTTGCGCCCATTCGATGCCTTTTTGCAAAAGTTGCTTGCCTAGACCTTGTCCTTTCAGGTCAGGACGCACGTGTAAGTTATCGATTAAGCTACCATATTTATCATCTTCATTACCAATCATGCAGATAAAACCAATAAGGTCCTCTCCTTCTTCAGCTAATAAAACCCATTGATTATCAACACTTCCAAATTTATTTTGCCAATAATCTAAGCGTTCTTGTTCCACTTTATTTTCTAAATAATCCTCACTGAGGACATTTATGTAAGCCGTTTGCCAACTACGGGCGTGTAGGGTTGCTATCCGTGCTGCATCTTTTTTTGTGGCGGTGCGAAAAGTCATTTATTCGTGTTCTGTGTTGAGAGTTATGTGTTTTCGAGTTCCGTATTTTTTGGCAATGTACGGGGATTTTTTATCAAATAAAACTAAAGGTTTTTATTTGTCATTTCGACGCAGGAGAAATCTAAATGTACCTTCCCTCTCAGATTTCTCCTACGTCGAAATGACAAAGATAATTTTCCTGCGGAAAATTATCTTTGTGAAATAACGTTCAATAAGAGAGTCAAAAAATATTCACCACAAATCTTACAATGAAAAAACTAAACTATCTTCTTCTCTTTTCGATTTTCCCATTCTTTACTTTCGGGCAAATGACGACTAAAAGCATTTCCATTTTTAAAAATGGGCAGTCTTTTGTCATGAAATCAGGCAATGTTCCTACGCCAGAAGGAAATTATGTGATGCAGCGTGATTTGCCGAATGCGCTCTTTGGGACTTTGTGGTTTGATGCACCAAATACTACGATTAGCTCAATTTCCAGTTATCAAGATAGTGTGATGACGAAGCAAGAACAAGGTATCGCGAGTCATGCGAATCTACTACAGCGGAATATTGGAAAAGAGGTTAAGATTCATTTGAGTAATGAAGTCGATGAAGCGTCTTTTGCATATAAAGGAACTATTGAGAAAGTATATCCTCAAGGAAATAATCAAAGTATTATCATTTTAAAAGAAGCAAATAATTGGATAACGCTAAAAGAGACAGATATTATGAGAGTGGTCTTTTTGGAAGAACCAAATTTTGACTATTCCATTGACATTCCTGAATTAAAACCAGTCATCGAATTGGAATTTTCGAATAAAGCCACTACCCAAAATTTAGACATGATGTACCTCCAAAATGGTCTAAAATGGGTGCCGCAATATCTTTTAAATCTAGAGTCAGAAAACAAAGGAAGTCTTATTTTGCAAGCTGAAATTGCCAATGATGTGGAGGATATCGAGAACGTACCTGTTGATTTTGTCGTTGGTGTTCCCAACTTTAAATATGCTACCAAAAATGCACTTTTGGTAGATTTCTTAGGTCAAATTGGTATTCCTAGCAATCGCAATCAATTCACACAAAATGCGTTTTCAAATTCTAATATTGCTTACGGTGTAGAAGCCGCACCTAGTGCTTCCATAAGCGATGCGGCATCGGTGGAGGGAAGCGAAAATGAGGATTTATTCTTTTACAATATTCCTTCTTTGACATTACCTAAAGGTGGTCGCGCAGTTAAAAGACTATTTGAAGAGTCGATTAAACTGACACATTTATATGAAACAAATATAGATGCTAATACTGAAAATCGTCGTAGTTATCAGCAAGCATCAGTTCTCTCTCAAACGAAGCAAAACCCTGTTTATCATGTAGTTAAGTTAGAAAACACGACCAATCAGCCTTGGACTTCTGCTCCAATACTTGTCATGAACGAGCAAGGGCGTACGCGCCCAATTAGCCAAGATTTGATGAAGTACACCGCGAGTGGCAGCAATGCTTTTATCAAGTTGACTGAAACTCCTGACGTAAAAATCAGCTCAACTGAAAAACAACTCGAAGTAAAAGCAAATGCAAAAAGATGGCGAGATAATGATTATTTACTTATCAAAATAGCGGGGCAGGTCAAAATTCAAAGTTTCAAAAAGAAGGCAATTGACCTCAATATTCGTCGTCAAATCATTGGGACACTTTTAAAAACAAACAAAGACTGGCTGAAAGGTGAACTTGTCAATTTCAATTCTCCAAATGAGAAAAATAATGTGTGCTGGGAATTGAAAGTACCAGCGAAAGGAGAAGTGACGATTGATTATGAATATGAAATTTATGTCTATAGATAAGTAACCAGACATAAGTAGATTTACGTATTTATTTAGGAATTAAGAAGATGTTTGAGTTTAAGTATTTTTATATATGAGAGAATATTTCTCGTGTATTTTGGCTTTGAAAACCGCCAATGGAGAACACAGGCTATCCGTGGTTTTCAGAGCCAAATTAGACGAAAAATATCCTCACTGTAAAGTACCAAATAATTATGTCCGACTACTTAAATTTATTTTGGAGTTTAGATATGCCATATTTGTATTTGTTGAAAGAAAATAAAGTGCTGATTATTAGTGCAATTGCGAAAAGTAAATATGGCATATCTTTTATCCAAATAATTGTGTCTGGTTACAATAGGCTTGTTTGTAAATTACTTTCTCATTAAAGTAACGCCAACCTTCGCACAGTTGCCTGTTGGACACTCTACTCGCATCAAATAATCTTCAATTTCACCGTCACCAGCACATGTTCCGGCACCACATGGGTCAGAACTGCCAACAGCATCTGTACTCAATCTAAAGCGCATAGCAATTGGCTCTCCTTGCGCAGCACCAATAGGAATGCCAACAGGAATATTTACTGTAAAGCTACCATTGTAAGTCGTGTAATCATAAGTGTAGTCAATAGTTTGCTCGCCTCCATCATTAAAATCACCGTCTCCATTCCAATCAATCCATGTTCTTAAATAAGCATCATTTCCCGTGACATTATAAATATTGACAGGCAAATTCATCGTGTTACCTGGCACAAAGTTTAGGTTACTTCCCAATGCTACGCCATTATCTTCGTCCATGCTCGCCGAACTTGACCCAGAAGAAGCGTTTTCATTTGTTACTGTAGTTCCCAAATATATGTCATTACTTATCGTGTGACAAGGCTCCTCATCACAAGTAGAACCTTCTCGATAATCTGGATAATCTTCACATGGCTCAGAAGGCGTCGTAAACGTTCGTCCTACTGCTGGACATAAAACATCGTTTCTTGTAGCATTCAAATAATAAGTCTGACCTAATTCTGGCGTAAAAGTATTATTGCTACTACTAAATGCAACATAATTTGCCGTCGGTGTAGATAAGTACCAATTGTAAATATCCCAACCAGAGTCTGCTGTCAATTCTGTCGGGGTATTCACATTGTAACAATCAGTATCAAAACCTGTGATGTTGATTGTATTTTCTGGTTCAAAATTTATTGTTTTACTTGGACTTTCGATACAATCACCATTATTGTAAGTAACTGTCGCAGTGAATGTTACATCAGATGTCAGATTACAAGCCTCTGTTCTAAAAGCCGTTGGGTCTTCCACCATATTAGCTGGCGACCATGCAATTGTCATACCTGTTGTTGCATCATTAGGAACTACCATTTCTAAATCTATACATTGATTTTCACAAACGTAGTCTTTAGCATTAATAACAAAATCATCAGAATTAGTGCGCCAGATTTCAAGTTCCTCCGTAACAGAACATTGCCCCGTACCTGTAGTAAATTCCACATTAAAAGGGTCAGTACGTCCTATGTCTCCTTCAGGAACACAGATTGTAACAGTATTTCCATTACGAGTGATAGGTGCTTGTCCTTGAAATGGTAAGCCCTCTCCTTCCAGACGAAATTCTGAAGTAGCCCAGTTTCTGACACCTCTTGAAGAAATTCTAAAATATTTACCGCTAACAGGTGGGTCAATTACAGTTCCATCAACAAAAGCACCATTAGGTATTTTAGGTGAGGTCGCCGCTAAAGTCCAGTTAACACCATCATCTGAATACTCAAAATCCATAGTCACTCCTGAATACACATGTATCACATTTCCCCAACCACTTATATTTCCTCCACCCAAAAAGACCTTGTCTACATTAACTGACTCCGAGTAAGATGCGACTAAAAATCCGTCTCCATAAGTACCACTTTGCTCCGCAAATAAAACATTGACAGTATCTGACAAAACAGAATTATTTGTCAATCCTTCATAAGTTACATGCTCATCTGGTCCTCCTGGCGCTGGCAATGTATAAAAACTTAAACCACCCCAATTTATCGTTAAGTCATATTCAACTCCGGTAGAAGTTTGAATAGAGTCTGCTTTTACAGACATATCTGAACAAATTTCAACATCAAAACAACTGCCTGAACACATTGATATTGGGTCTTTTAAATCTTTTAAGCCTTTATATTCTATTTTATTGACATATCTCTGTGTGCGGTCACAGGCACAATCAGTATCGTAAATAACTTCAAATAATATTGGACAAGATTGTGCCGTCGGTACAGCAATCATATCTGCAATCATAATTGTCGCACCGTCATTGACAGAAAACACATCAGATTGAGTGCCAATTAAATTGTCAATATTAGGATTTATCTCTTGACTATTATCTGTATCTTCATAAAGATTAACAGTGTATGCCTGATTGACAGCATTCGGTCCATTATGATTTATTTCAAATTCATAATATAACTCTGTATTCGTAGGGTCTACAGCGCAATCTGTATAAATATTCAAATTTTCAGCAATGAAAGGTGGTGCTAATTCAATGATAACTTGATTGTTCAAACTGTTTTGGACAAATACACCACAGGAAGGTTCGGCACCATTGACACAGGTCACATCATCCACAAAACTCTTGACATCTACTGGTAAAATAATATCCCCACAAGGTGCATCTTCATCTTGAGTTGCTGTAAAATTAATACTAAATGAACCATAAGCACCTATCTGAGGCGCATTGAAACAAACAATATTACTCGTTCCTAGAGGCGTTTGAGTCACATCATTTGGTGTAAATCCATTAGGCTTTGTAAAAATCAAAGAGCCTGTTTGAAAGTCTAAATCTTCGGGAAAGGTCACACACATCAAGACACTATCACTTGTTGACTCAACACCCGTATTCAACGCGGTAATACCAAAAGTATTAATTGTCCCTTCACAGTTTAAAACATCAGGTTCTGAAACAAGTAGCAATTGAGCAAAGTCTTCTGGGTCAGCATTTTCTAATACAACAGCAGGGCTATTTACAAATCCCGATGAAACTCTATCTATACCACAAGGGTCTGCAGCAGAAGTTTCTGTTATCATTTTCGAACCAGATAAGAAAGAATCACAGTCTGTTGTCGCTCTAAATCGAAAAGCAACTTTATTACTATCTGCTGTTGCATTTGCACCCGAAACTCCTTCTAATCCATTTGCTGCAATATTTGCATCCCACAGCGTCGGCGAAGAATAAGAATATGTATTACCTGTCACAATGTCTGGGTCAGTAAGAATTGGCTGCCAATCATAAGCAGCAGTAGGTCCACCAGGATGAGAAACTTCCCAAGTCCCAGAGACAGGAATCAAACCTACAGGCAAATCAAAAACAGGAATTAAGTCTAACAATGGCAAAGTACGGACGTTTTTAACACGTACATTGAACGTCATTTCTTCACACAATTCTGGATTGGCAGGCATATCAAACCATTCGGTTTGCAAGCCAACTTCCCCATAGACGTAAGCATAGCAAGTTTCGCTGTTTGTACATCCGCCTGATGCCCCCAGAGCACGACGCACGTCTTCTGGTCCACAGCCCGCAGATGCAATCGCACAGATAGTAGGAATTGTCTCATCGGGTTCAGGGCAAAAGAGTAAAGTCGTTCCGATGAAAATAGAAGTACATTCGGACGGCGCATAAGTCGACGAAGGAAGCGTTACACTATAAATCTTGTATTCTCCATCATCAGAAATTAAGTCTGTTGTCAATGCTGTTGTTCCTGCCGCATCTGCATATACATCTTCCAAACGCACACTCGAAGGTATTTTAACAGCTGCTCCTGCACCAGTTGCAGTATCATCTGTATCTGTATTACAGATTTCGATTTCTTGAATTTCTACAGAAACACCCGGAGAACCTGATGCTAGTAAATTCGCACCTTTATTCTCCGCTGTAAAAGGAGCTTGTGGGTCTCTATTATCTGTTAAGAAGAATGTCTCACTACTCACATTCTTTTTATTCATTAAGGTATCTAAGTTATATGTTTCGTAATAATAATTTCCAGCAGCTAGTCCTAAATCATCGCAGTACGTTCTAGTTAAAGTTGTTTCTGAAATAGAACAGTAATATTGGCGATGCTCTCTACTATCGCGCACTTCAGGGACATTATAAAAAGACCAATCATATAATAATTCATAATCTTCAATATCTGGAATATCAGACGGACAAATCATACATAAATCATACGTCAAACGCATAGTATCACAATTGCCAAAACCAATACCTAATGCACCCACGCCTTGGTCTGCTAAGTTAAAGTAAACTTTACCTGTCGTTTGGTCAGAATTAACGGCACAAACGTCTTCATCATAATTTGATAACGGGACACAATCCATATTCAATGAAGAGTCTACCTGCACATCATAGGTAAAACCAAGATTTGTAACTTCTGCATTTGCACAATAGGCTAATGGGGCACGTACCAAAGCCTCTACTCTTTTGATATCTGCATAAGGGCGATATTCTTGTGTAAACCAAGGGTCGCCTGGAGGTCCAGGGAAATCTTTTACGGTAAATTCATGTGTCACTTGACCACTACAATTGTCAAGAGTCAAACGTGTGATAGCATCTATTCCACCCGAATCATCCAAATATAATGGCTCATCTTCTCTACAAGCGGTGCCGACTGTACTCTGACAATAATTTTCATCTCCAGCAATTGGGTCATGCTCATAAACCGTCATAACTGAATAAATACGAGCAACATTAGTCGCCGTTGCGTCCAGTCCTGCTATTCTAGCCATTGCCCGATGTGGGTTCTTTATAAGAGGAATGCTTAATCTAAAATGTAAAGTATCACCTACCGCAATACTGTATGCAGCAATCACTTCATCCAAACAATTCCCTCCAGTAAAATAAGCGTTATCCGCTTCGCATTCCTCTATCTTATCATAATTCCAAAGGCTAAGAGTAAGGTTATTATTGTCTGCAAAATCTACAGAAGAATCGTGACTAGGCACGAAATCAATATTTTCCCACGGGGTTTTGCCTTTATCAAAATAAGACCATGCACCACCATAATTTGTAACACCATCAGACAAACACTCCGTTAGTCCGTCTAAATCTATATCTGTTTTTGTACTACTACCTGGCTTTGATACCTGAAAAGCATCTAAACTACTTGCGTGAGAGTCCATCGCCAAATCAAGGTCAGGCACAGAAGTCCAACTCGTATTCGTATTACTAAAGAAGTTCCAAGAGAAATTCCAGCGTAATAAATTCATTAAAGCTAAAGTGTCTAAAATGACATAATTTTCTTCATAGAGTAAGGTGTCTCCCGCCATGAATCTATTCAAATCAATATTACCACCAGCAGCAATCAAACTTTCTCGAGTATGTCTAGTGGTCATTGTCTTATCCGTATAACCTAGATTTTTTCTTTCTGCTGTCACTACATCTTGCTGTACGATACAATCACAAGGCGTACAGGTCGGGTCTGCTTTAAAGGTTACTTGACGACAGGCTTTCAGTATTTCACAACCACCTACACAGTCAGAACAACTTGTGACAACTTGTTGATTTGCAGTAAAATATCCAATAGGAGCACAGATACAAGAGTCCATTTCTAAAGAATACTTGTAACAAACACTATCCGCATTTGAGCCTTCATTCAATATTAACAAAGCCGAGTTATCATCAGGTTTGGTGTAAGATGAGTTCGCAATTGTTGTATAATTTAAACCACCATCTATAGAAATCATACCCGAGCCATCTACAAATTCTACATCTCCCATGTGCCGATTATCACCAGCAAGTGAAACTTGTAGGTAGTTATCCGCCGTTGTAGAACAGTCTTCAATATTTACTTTATCAAAACCATAGCAAAAGGTAACTTCTACTGTCGATGCATTCGTCGTCGCAATTGGACTACCGTCATTACTAAAGGTTCCAAAGTCATATCCAAACACACCTGTTGTTCCAAATTCAGCCTCTGTAGGATTATTGACAGCCCTTGCGCCATAAGCTAAATCAAAAGCATCTGGTACAGGAAATGACTTGAATGAATTACCACAATTAGACTTAGCATCTACATAAAACTGAGCATCTGGACAAAATATAACCGCGCAATCCTCTGCTGCCGCAGCACTACAAACCACCTCTATTAAAATCTCTGCAGAAATAGTAGCTCCTCCAATTAAATCATCAATAAATCCATCCAAATCTCGGTCAATTAGACCAAGTCCTGTGTTTGTATTTTCTTGAAAATCAATATTGATTTCGTCTCCCTCCCATGTATATGCAGTTGCTGGTAAAGGAACGCCTCCGACTGATACTCCCGAGATTTCAAGATTGGGCTTATCACATAACTGAAAACCTATTTGTAAGTCGGTATAGACATTTTGGTCCGTGTCTGTATTTGGATTGGTTACCGTTACGCTAACCATACCTGGGGCACCACATATTTCTACGCCGCCAGCCTCTAGCATCGCTGTAGCTGTAGGTAATAATGCTCCCGTTGGTCGAATACGTAGGAAAGTATTTTGTCCAGAGATATCACATAGTTCGCCATCGCAGCCAAATTGTGCATTATATCGAAAAGCAATATCTGAAGACGAAGGACAAATATCAGTTTGATAACAGATTTCTACAGATACAATTTCATTTGTATTCATCTGATTATCCGCAGGATTAGACAATGTATTATTAGGAAAGTAAGTTCCGTCTATCAGGAAAGTAGAGTTTTGATTAACCATATCATAAGCAACATTACTCAATGGATAAGCTGTATTATTTACCTCTATTGAAGCCAAGATTAAATCCCCTCCAAAAAGTTCTAAGCTATTTATTTCAAAGGTAAAACTATCCACATAAGCATTCAAACCGTCTTGTGAGATTTCGATAGTCTGGCAAAAAGGGTCGCCAATTGATGTGATTTCAGTTTCTGCGGGTGTCAATGGCGCCAACATGTTAAGCACTGGCGTGTGTACCGCTGAGTTGACCTCATCAGCCAAAGTGATAGAATTGCTGCATTTATACGCTGTGTTAAATGTGTCAATATAAATGTACTGATAGTTAAAATCTAAGTACAACTCATCACTAATATCTGCATCACAAGTTGACCGCAGACCAATATTAACAATTAATAAAGAGTCACCTGTTACACCCTCTACATAGAATGTAGGTCGGCTCGGTTCAGGGTCAATAATATTAATTGATGTACCTCCTAACTGTGCAAATTCCCAACCTCCATATTCGATACCCGTTGGCAAGTCTAATTCAAATTCAAATCCCGAAACAGTTCCAGGGTCAGAAGTAAAAATTATCATAGAAAGTGTATCAGCAGCACCACACTTTGTGATATCATCTAGCTGCGGATAACCTGGCACATCTCTCAGGTCAATAAACTCTATATCTGCACAGTCTCCTGCCATTATTGCACGAAATTGCTGTTGACTGGCATTATTATTTTTGTTGGATTGATTAAAAATCGAAAAATCTTTAATCGTAGTAGGAAAAGATACACTTGACTCTTTTAAAAATTCATTAGAATAGTCCTCTGATAAATTGAGAGACTTAGCGGTATTCGTTAAGATATCTTTTTTTAATTGAGCATAAGTCTTTAAGATGAAACTGTGACTTAATCCAGTTTCTTTGTTTATTGTAAAAGTATTTATTTCGCTAGCGGAAACAGAAAAACATGACATTAGAAATATCATGATGATAAAACAGCGTGTGTTGTCCATAATTCGGGTATTAATACCTTTAATAAACTTCATGAACAAGGCTAGACTAGTTTGAAACCGTCTAAATCTTATTTACAAAGTATAGTACATTGTACATTGCTTCTAAGTACTGTAATACTCACAAGCTTATTATTAATCTAAAAATAGCCGAGGGGATATCTATAATAGGAGAATCTGAGGTGAAGAGGAGGGATGTTAATAGAGGGTATTATTTTCTTTCTTCTGAATCCTCTATATATCTAATTTCATTCCAAAAACAAGATACGATACAACTGAATTTAAAATATAGATATAGGGACTTCAATATGAAATAAGGTATTGGTAAGTTGTTTTTTCAGCTAAGTAACTGGACAAAATATCGTTAGTATCTAAGAAGTTTTTTCTTGCGCTTTTCTGGCAAGAGATTTTTTAGGAACGCGTCAAAAATAAATCTACATTCTTGACAAGACCTTTTACCCCTTCCCGATTGCTTCGAGAAGAAACAAAATTTCTTTCCCAAGAATGTAAATCTATTTCTGTCGCGTTCCTAAGACAGGATTAAGACAAAAGAAATTGCTATTGAAGAAAATATATGATGAAAAATATGGATTCTTGATAAAATCTTATCTTTACATAAGAGATAAGTAAGTGACGTTATTCGCTCACTAGTTGCTTATTATGCAACTCATACAACAAAGAGTAAGTTATTTTAGTTAATTCTCAGACTTAACGAACATCACACTTCTTTTTGACATATTATTTTCGGATTTTTGCACCACTTGATTTTCACCTTTCCATTCAGTCCCTTGAACAAAAAAATAAAAAACGGCACTTTCGTCGTTTATTAATTAAAAAAACTGAGCGAAACCAATTGGTTCTCCCTCTCTGATTTCATCTTCGATTCAATACTATAATTATGAAAAAAATCTTACTAGCTTTATTTTTAGTTGCTGCAGCAACACCATTTTTTGCTCAAGATTGTGAGCCAGACCCACAATATCTCGATAGTGTAGGTGTTTATCCTTTACCTTTCGTTGCTGGCGAAAATGGAGAACCAGATACAGGAGGAATTCCAGATACTGCTTGTGTAGGTATTTTTTATCAAACAAATTTCACGATTATCGTTGATACTTTTGTAATAAATGGCACTCAAGCCGTTCCTGAATATTTGGTAATTGATGATATAGAAAACTTACCAGATGGTATGACATTCGCTTGTAATCCAGCAGACTGTACTTATCTTTTCCAAGAACCAGGTTGTGCAAGTGTTTATGGTATTCCAACAGGTGACCCTGGTGATTATTCTCTACAGATTTCAGGTACAGCTTACTTCTTTGGGGGTACAATTAATTTCCCTATTAGCTTTCCAGACCCAGGTCTTGCTCCTGGTGAGTACATTATTCATGTACGTGACGCAGGAGACGAAAACTGTGGCGAACCTTCGGCAATAGAAAGTCCAGCAGCAATCAATTCTGTTGCAGTTGCACCAAATCCATTTACAGATTTTACACAAATTAACATCCAAGCAGCGACAGCAGGAACTTATAACTTTGCAGTAACTGATTTATTGGGTCGTACGGTTGACCGTCAGACTTTAGATGTCCGTGAAGGCGACAACTCTTTTACTTTCGACGGTTCTGACTTGGCTAAAGGTATTTATATCTATGCAATCAGTCAAGGTGATAAAGTAACAAGCGGTAAACTTGTAGTAGAGTAAATAGTTGAGATACTCCTTACTTTCAAAAAAGTCCGACTCTCTTTCGAGAAAGTCGGACTTTTTTTATTTCAGACGGCGGTTTTTCTGTGATTTTGGTCTTTAGGAACTTGCCTTTCGTCGAAAACAAGTACCCAAAACCTACGTTTTAATCATTCCCTAACGTTTTGTATGTCAGCAATTCGAGTATCTTTGCGAAGATTTTTTCAAACAGATATTATCGAATTCACGTACTATCCAGAGTCGTCAATCGTAAATCATAAATCGTAATCTCGAAATGGGTGTTCTTATTTTCTTTTTGATTTCTTATATTTTGCTGAGCGTCAGCTTATTTTTCCTTTTCCCAAAGGCAGGTGAAGAAGGTTGGAAAGGTCTTGTACCTGGGTTAAATTTTATCACTTGGTGTAAGATTATTGGGCAAAAGTCAACGCATGCAGCCTGGTTACTCTTTCCGATTGTCAATATTTTCACTTTGGCAGGAATGTGTGTTGATATGGCGCGTTCTTTTAATAAATTTAGCTTTGCAGATGCAGCAATGTCTGTCATTTATGCACCCGCTTACTTTTTCAAATTAGCTTTTGGAGATGATAAATATGTAGGACCAGCAATAACTTTAGAAAAAGAACACTACGCGGCTTTAGATGCAGCATCCGCTGCGGGTAAATCGCGTGAGGTCAAAAAATTGCAAGCAAACAGTCCTTACAAAAAAGGACCTATCCGCGAATGGACAGAAGCGATTATTTTCGCAGTATTCGCTGCGGCATTTATTCGTATGTTTTTGATAGAAGCTTATGTGATACCGACGGGTTCGATGGAAGGTTCTTTACTAGTTGGTGATTATCTTTTTGTGTCAAAAGCACATTATGGTATTCGTACACCACAGACGATTGCGATGTTTCCTTTATTACACAATCGCTTACCATTTGGAGAAGCGGAGTCTTACTTAGAAAGTCCTAAATTGCCTTATTTCCGCCTACCAGCCATTGAGACAATTGATAATAATGACCCGATTGTCTTTAATTACCCAGAAGGAGACAGCGTTTACATTCTGCCCGGAAGGACTTATAGCATCTACGACTACAAACGTAATGCTATGCCCCCGAGAGCAGCAGCAGCAGTAAAAAGTGGACAGGTAGAACTAGTCACGCGTCCTGTTGATAAAATGGACCACTATGTAAAACGTTGTATTGCTATCGCTGGTGATTCTCTAGAAATTAGAGACCAACAGGTTTTTATAAACGGAAAAGCCGCACAAAATCCAACGAAAGTTCAGTTTTCGTACACTGTAACAAGTCCTCCAGGTGTTATCATTAATCAAAAAATGATTGATGACTTAGATTTAGATGTCCTGGGGCAAAATGGAAATAAACTCATCGCCAACTTAAATAAAATACAAATCGAGGCTTTAAAAGCTAAAATGGGCGGTGTGACGATTGAAGATTATCCAATCTCTATCCAATTTCCTATTTCCGCATTTCCACACGACAAAAAAATATCAGGCAACTGGACACGCGATAACTTTGGTCCAATTTGGATACCAAAAGCTGGTGTCACTGTTGATTTAACGCCTGATAATATTGCTCTTTTCCGTCGTTTAATCGATGTGTATGAAGGCAATGACTTCGTAGAAAAGGACGGTAAATTCTTCATCAATGGAGAAGAAACAACGAAGTATACTATCAAATTAAATTACTACTGGGGTATGGGTGACAACCGCCACAACTCAGAAGATAGTCGTGTATGGGGTTATATTCCTGAAACGCACATTGTGGGTAAACCTTGGTTTATTTGGTTTAGTACGAAGGATGGTAACATCGGAAAAGGTATTAATTGGAGTCGTCTATTTTCTGGGGCAGAGAAAATGTAGAAAACAATTAATAACAACTCAGAAAGCACAGTTTGCAATAGTAAACTGTGCTTTTTTTTGCTACAATCTGAAAAATATAATATAATAACTAATAACCAATAACTAATTCCGTATTTTGTGGCAACATTGATTATCTGCCAGCTTACAATTATATGTAAACACTTAATAATCAACTAATCAGCCAATTTTCAATCACGCACTACTCCCCTTTTCATGTTTGAAAAACTATTTAATTACCTACGTATTTTATTCAATTTATCCGAAACAACAACGGATAAGCCCGTACCAACTGTGCCCAAAGAGGAAACTCCCAAAGTACCCGAGAAGCCAGTAAAAGAAGATAAAGAACCAGACATTGTCAACTGGGCGCAAGACGGCTCAGAGGTGCAAAGTGATACGGTTATCACGGTCATTGACGAAAATAAAGATGTCGTCATTAGTGGCGATGAAGCTATAGAAGAAACAGAAATTGGGTTTGACGGCGACGGAGATGATATCCCTGATGTCATTGATGATATGCCAGAGATTCCACATCCAGAGACGGGGCACAAACCTCGCTATCTTTGGTGCTTAGACGGAGGACATGGAAAGGAATCAAGAGGCAAGCGTTCGCCTATTTATAATGGAAATGAGCAATTTTTCGAGTATGAATTTAATCGAGATATTGTGGAGCGCATCATGAAACGTTTGGATAGTTTGGGTGTGAGATACTTTGACGTGGTGCCTGATTATGAATCGGTAGGAAACATTTTGGAAGAACGCGTTAATCGCGCCAATTGGAAACAATCTTCTCTTCCAAAAATTTATCTGTCTATTCACTCAAACGCAGGACCGACGCGCACGCCAAATGACTGGGTAGTGGATAGAGTAAGTGGTATTGAGACTTGGTTTTATCACGGTAGTCGCTCTGGGAGAAGTTTAGCGACTGTTTTCCAAAGACGTCTCATTGAAGCAACTGGTTGGAAAAATCGCCACATTAAGTCTCGTGATAAAAATCAGTTTTACGTGCTCAAAAAGACTAAAATGCCTGCTATTTTAACTGAAAATGGTTTTTATAATAACGAAAATCAAGTGAAGGCAATGCAACAAGATAGCGTCCGTCAAATGATAGCGGAAGCACATGTGCGCGCTATATTGGAAGTCGAGGCACAAGGAATAAAGTAGTAACACGGTCGTTTTATGCCGTGTTTCAAATCAAGAGAGAGCTAGGTCTACGTAAAAAACTACGTTCTCCGTCAAATCGTGTGAAAGTGACATGAAAAAAATAAAAAACTAAGTATTTATTTGATTTTAGCTTTTCATTTTTTTCCTGTCACACGATTTGACGGAGAACCAAAAACTAATAATGCAGGTATTTTTTTGGATATTTTTGTTTGGGGCAATTGCTGTTACTGTTCTAGATGGACTAGGAGCAATTGCTTCACGCAAATTGGATTTTAGTTATGGTCGCTTGGCTTTGATTTCTTTCTTCATTTATGGGGTGATTGGTTATGTAGCCGCAGGAATGATTGACACTATGGCGGGAATTACGCTTGCGGGTTTGGTCGCACTCTATGACGCAGTGATTGGTTTTAGAATCTGCATGGCTTTAGAAGCAAATTGGGGAGAAATGGAGGAGATGATAGAAGAGACTTTCGGTGATGAGCCATTAGAGGCATCAGAGGTTGTGATGAGCGTTATTATTGGAATGGTGATTGGTGGAATTGGGACGTTTTTCGCATAATTCTAATAATATTTAAGCACTCTGGTATCTCATTTTACTCAAATTCAAACGAAATAATAGCCAAATCATCCGTAGGTTTCAATCCATATTCCTCTTCCAGATACAGCATTTTTTGTTTAAAATTTCGTGGTGATTTCTTTAAAATAAACTCCTCTGCATTTATCGTTTTTTCCAATTCCCTATATTCATAAGGTAAAAAAGAAAAGATACCGTCCGTTGAGACGACAATATTCTTATCAAATTGATTATCAATAGTTTGTGATTGATAAGAATACCACTTTTCAAAATCTTCTGTCAAATGCAAACCCAAATAGTCAGGTTTATTATCTTGGTCAAAATCATAAGTTTTCTCATCGACTTTTACCAAACCGTCTCCTATCACAATTCCCTTTATCGACTGTTTTCTTAAGTCTATTAATCCTAAAATTAATGTACTGAGCAATTCTTCCTTTTCTAAGAATAAGCGTTGTTGAATTTCTTTTATCTCAGAGAATAACTTCAGCAAAATTAGCTTCTCTAGTACAGATAAATCCTCCACCAATTGCGGCTCACGCAAAGTTCTAAAATGAATTTCCCGACTTATTTTTTTGAGTAATTTGCCGATTAAGGCAGAAGCAAACCAGCTTTCTGTTCCCATTGTACAGCCATCACAAACGGCAATTAAGAGGATGTTATCGCCGATTTCAGCAGTTAGTAAATAGTCTTCACAATGATTTAGATGATGTTCTCCGATTTGAAGGTGCGTATCGATTTTTAGCATACGCCATGAAGAATGCAAATCTGGTTAGATTAGTTCCCCGCAAAGACTTGGCGTTCTACCATTTCACAGATTATATGCCCCAGCAAAATATGCGCCTCTTGAATACGTGGCGTATTAAGCGACGGTACATTTAACAACCAATCACATTTATCTCGCATTTCGCCACCCGTCTGCCCCGTCAATCCTACGATTTTCATCCCGATTTTACGCGCATCATCTATCGCACGAATAATATTGGGAGAATTACCAGAGGTCGAAAGCGCAAGCAACATATCTCCTTTCCTGCCCGCCGCCCGCACCATACGTGCATAAGCTTCTTCGTAACCATAATCATTAGAAACTGCCGTCAAAAAAGAAGTATTGACGTGCAAAGCTTCGGCAAAAAGAGGCTCGCGCTCCATATAAAATCGTCCAGAAAACTCCGCTGCTAAGTGCTGTGCATCGCTTGCACTGCCCCCATTACCACAAAAAAGAGCTTTGCCACCAGTCTTAAATATTTGGGTAAGCTCTGTTGTTATTCCTTCAAGAGCATACAGAAGTTCTTCATCTTGCAAAAGGTTTTGCTTGATGTCGATGGACTCTTGAATAATATTTTTGATGTATTGCATCTTTGTTATTGGTTATTTATTACTGGTTATTGGCGGTATTAACGAATAACTAAATACCAAATCAGAAATATCGTAGCTACAATGAGAATTAACTCTAAAAAATTGCCGAGAAAACGGCTTTTAACTTTCAAGTTGATAGCTGAAAAGAAGGAGAGAAAAATAGCAAGTCCTGTTAAAAAAAGGACTTTTTGTTCCGTGTCACCTGCTGCAACGGTAGGAAATTCAACATCGGCAGCTTTCTCAATAATAAGTCGTAGAACACTAGCAGCACCTACTCCACCCAAAATAGTGGCAACTCCACCAAGAACTATCCAGAAGAAACCAGAATTTTCATCTAATCTATAAATACTCCGCAAAGTGCTACCATGCACCAACCAAATGATGAACAAGCCCAATCCTACGGCAATTTTACCCGATAAATCAGGTAAAACCTTCGCTAAGAAATGTGCGGCTATCAAACCAGATAGCAAACCAATAGCTGTTAGTGCTATTCCGAATAGAACTGCACGAATAAGAATAGAGAAATCTTTATCTTTCATTTTACTTTAAGTAGATATATCAATTGAAACACAAGGTTATATCGTTTTTTCGAAAATCAGTATATCGGGGCTATTTTTATTTAAAAACAATACCATTAGGCTCTACGCTACACTCAAAAGACGCTATTTCCTCTCCTGTTTCTGCACTGTGCTGATAAATAGTCCCATTTGACATTCCGTCCCCAGCATCTCCACCATACAAGTCGCCAGTAGTTGGGTCTATTTTTAAAAACGCATAATCTCGGTCGATAAAAGCTGCTGTTTCGCGAATTGAATTATCCGTTAGTTGACGGTAAATCTTACCCGCCAGAGAATAAAACAAGTATTGACTATCATCAGAAATCACCAAATTTTTCGCACCTGGCGGTAAACTAATGACAACATCTATTCTTCGACTAACTAAGAGCACCAAAGCTCCATTGATAGGATTGCCAGTTATTCCTACGCGTCCCGCACATAAAACCCAAATAGTATTTCCGCTCTGTTGCACCGCTTCTACTGGATTGGGTGCGGGCATTATCGAGTCCGCTATGATTGTATCTGCTGTGATGTTAATCAAAGTCAAGATAGAATCCACTCCGTCCTCTGTTCCTGTTGGTAAATATAAGGTTGAACTTGAACTTACGACTAAAGGCGTATTTTCATGTACTTTAGTAGCAAACGTTGCATAAACTACTCCTGAACTATCAATTTTAGTTAAAAAATCATTTGTCAGATTAGCTGGGTCTCGTTGCGTGATATACGCAATTGAGTCATCGCGCGTAATTAGAGAACGTGCCGCAAATTCAGTTTCAAAACTTCTTACTTCTGTCATGAAATCCGGGTTTGCTAAAATGATTCTATTTTCATTTTGATTAGAAATCCAGAGGTGTGTATCCGTTAAGACTGGTGGATTTAGTCCTGCATTTAGAGTATTTCCATTATTAATCGTTTGAAAAATACTCTGACTCACTTGATTCGTCAAATTATCAAAATAGGATAATGTGCCGTTTCCAGTATTGCTAACGAAAATGCCGCTGAGGAAGGCTATTCTCTCATCGGGAAAAGCATCGCTGATTGGGTCTTCTTTGCAGGAAAACATCAGTAAAGTAGAAAGGAGAATGAGGAGAGATATTTTAATATTTTTCATAGTTTCTGTTAGTATTAGAATTTGGATAAGCGTTATTCAACCCCCTAACCCCCATTTGGGGGAACATTCGTTGAGCTGAGCTCACAGATAATTTGAACTTTTAGACTTCCAACAAAACTATGTTCAAATTTATCACAAAATACCTTTAAAAAAAGCTCCCCCACTCTAGCATCGACCAAATCCCGTCCAAAGTTCAATGGAAATGAATGACTTCATTAGACTTGTTACTTTTAGCATTAAAAGATAACAACCCGCTCAATTATTAGCTGATTATCCATTCGTATTTCAACAAAATAAACACCTTTATTCACTTCTGATAATGACAGTTTCCCATCTTGAAAAACACCTTTCTCTATTCCATTTATATCTCTGAGAATAGCAGAATAATTTTGCTCCTCTTCATAATCTAAAAACAAATCACCGCCAGACTTAGCAGGATTAGGAAAAACTGTAAACAACTCATTATCAGCATTTTCCAAAACACTTACACTTCCCACTTCATGCATAACAGCGACTGCATCCAAATCAAAACCTCCAGAAGGAAATGCCGTTGGATAAGGGTCATTCACTTTATTATCTTCTGCATCAAAACTTGCATATTCCTCTGCTATTGTTCCTATGACATCAACGATACGCAGGTGTGTAATATTTTGTACATCTAAATCAGAAAGTCCATCCAACTCTGACAAATCAAAAGGCGTCCCGTAACCAGAATAATACTTGCCTGCCAGATTATTAATCTTAGTCGCGTCGATTGTTCCAAAACTACCAATTTGCGTGCTATCAGGCGTCAATGAAGTTGCAGGAAAGCGCACAAAGTCTTCTCCATTTGAACTAACTTCTACAAATCCCAATTCTAAAAAGTCTCCTTCTGGCGAGGTAAATCCGTTTTCAAAAACAGCAAAATCAAATCCGTTCCCATCTCTAATTGGTGGGTCAAAAGTCAAAACTGCTGTGCCACCATCGCCCAAACTAACCGTTAATCCATCGGATATCTCTGTGCCTGCGCTCGCACTACCCGCACCCGCTAATGCCCCGTCGGGGTCTGCAACGTCTAGTAGCCCTCGATTAACCGTACACGTTTTTGCCCAGTTGATGATGCTTTCATCCGTCGCGCTGATAGCAGTCGTACCGTCTTCGCCTGCCTGTGGAGCAAACTGGGCGTTGATGCTTGTTAAAAAGAAAAGAAAAAGGAAAATTATTAGGGTGCTTCTCAATTTACAGATTTTGTTAAATTCTTTGAATAATTGGCGCCACAAAGGTAATAAAATCCGTTTGTAGAGTTAGTCTTAGCCAACATTTCAGCAATACTGATAAAAAGCAGGGTTTCTCATTTGGAAAGCGGAAAATAAATCTTACTTTTGCGGGGCTTTTTTAGATATAATGAAAAAGTAACTTTATTCCTTTATTTAAGGATAAATTGAAAGCAATAATCAAATAATATCAAGGTTTTCCAAAGTCGCGCGACCATTAACCGTCAACCGTCAACTGTCAACCAAATAATACAACCGTCAGAATATGAATCTTCACGAGTATCAAGGTAAAGAATTGTTGAAATCCTACGGCGTTGCCATTCAGGAAGGTAAAGTAGCAGAAACTGTCGAAGAGGCACTAGCTGCATACGAAGCTGTAAAATCAGAAACAGGTAGCGAGTGGGCAATGGTCAAAGCACAAATCCACGCAGGTGGACGTGGTAAAGGTGGTGGCGTAAAGTTGGGTAAGAATGCTGCTGAAGTAAAAGAGCACGCAGGCAATATCCTTGGTATGATGTTGAAAACACCTCAAACTGCAGGTGGTATGGAAGGTGAAGGTAAATTAGTGCGTAAAGTATTAATCGCAGAAGATGCTTACCGTCCTGATTTTGACGCTTGTAAAGAATTTTACGTGTCTATCTTAATGGACCGTGCTGCTAAGTGTAACGTTATCGTTTACTCTACTGAAGGTGGTATGGACATCGAAAAAGTAGCGGAAGAAACGCCACACTTGTTGCATAAAGAACTTATCGACGCAGAGTTAGGCTTACAAGCTTTCCAAACGCGTAAAATTGCTTTTAACTTAGGATTGAGTGGTCAAGCATTCAAAGAAATGACTAAGTTCATCGCTAAGTTGTACAAGGCATTTGTTGGTTCTGATGCATCTCTTTTTGAGATTAACCCTTGTTTAAAGAATGCACACGACGAAATCGTTGCAGTTGACTGTAAAGTTTCTTTGGACGAAAATGCATTGTACCGCCACAAAGACTTGGCTGCTATGCGTGATACTACTGAGGAAGACGCGACAGAAGTAGAAGCACAATCTTACGGTTTGAATTTTGTCAACCTAGACGGTAACGTTGGTTGTATGGTAAACGGTGCAGGTTTGGCAATGGCAACAATGGACATCATCAAATTGAGTGGTGGAGAGCCAGCTAACTTCTTGGACGTTGGAGGTACTGCTGATGCTGCACGTGTTGAGCAAGCATTTCGTATCATCTTGCGTGACCCAGCTGTAAAAGCTATCTTGATTAACATCTTTGGTGGTATCGTACGTTGTGACCGTGTGGCACAGGGTGTAATTGATGCTTACAAAAACATGGGTGATATTACAGTGCCAATCATTGTACGTCTACAAGGTACAAATGCAGACATCGCTAAGAAATTAATCGATGAGTCTGGTTTGGAAGTTATGTCAGCTACACTTTTGCAGGAAGCTGCTGATAAAGTGAAGGAAGTACTTTCGTAAATGTATACTGTTGAATAGTGAATGTATAATTTACTGTTTTAACTTGTATTTTTAGATATAAGAAAAGCCCTTTTGCCTTGTGCAGAAGGGCTTTTTTAGTTGGTATATATTCGTTTTCAAAAAACAAATCTTCTTCCTATCTTCGTCCCAAATAAAACTCCTTTATTATGAAAAAATCCATCTTACTCTTCTTTTGTGTTTTCTCTTTTTGTGTTCTTTTTGGTCAATCTGAAAATTATAATTTTGGGAAAGTTCCTCAGGAACAATTAGAGATGACAACTTATGAAAAAGATACCTCTGCGGCAGCGGTGATACTTCATGATTATGGCGATTTAACAATTCGTTATAAATCATCATCCTATAAACAAATATTCAGTCGCTGTCGTCGTATTAAGATAATGAAAAAAGGAGGTTTGAGCTATGGGGACTTGAATATTGAGTATTACAGTTACAAGGACACAGAAGGAATTGGGGAATTAAAAGCAGTAGTTACGCTGCCCAGTCGGCAAATGTACACCTTTACAAAAGATGACTTTTTCACAGAAAAAGAGGGAAAGTATTGGTCTTCCAAAAAAATTGCACTGCCACATCTAGAAGTCGGAACTGTCATTGACTATTATTATGAAATCATATCAGAGCGCGTAATAGTTCCTCATGAATGGTATTTTCAAGAAGATATTCCTATCGTTATCAGTGAATTAAATATCTATTTTGCACCTCTCCTTTCTTATATTTATCTCTTTCAAGGTTTTGAAGGAATGAAAAAAGAGAACTTTGAGTCCATGAAACAAGAAGGTTTTATAGCCACAAAACAGGGAGGAGAAAAAGTGACTATCCTGCGAGACTCGATTACCACGGCAATATTGGAACCTTTTAAATTTACACTTACCAATGTACCTGCCTTAAAAGAAGAACCGTTCATTACTACTATTGACGATTATCGACTTCGTATCCGTTTTCAGTGTACTCATTATACAGAAGTCAGCGGTGTGGTTACAGAAATTTTATCTGATTGGTCTCGGATTAATATAAAATTGCACGACCATTATTTGTTTGGACATCAATTTAGTAGAGCAATATATCATAATAAAATAGCAAAGGCAGCAGCACCAATTCTCGAAAAAAAACAAGCCCGATTAAAAAAAGCTATCGAACTCTATGATTTCATTAACACCAATGTTGAACTTAATCGTATATCGAGTATATATGTCCAAAAATCATTAAACGATGCCTTTGAAAAGAAAAGAGCCTCAAAATCAGAAATGAATTTAATGCTACTTGCTCTTTTGAGAAAAGCAGGAATAGAAGCTTATCCACTTCTCATTAGTACGCGTGACAATGGCTTTCCTATGCCTGACCACTCTATTGTTGACCAGTTTGACAGAGTTATTCTGTATGCTATCATTGATGGAAAAAAGTATTTTATAGAAAGTGGAAACCAGTTGCGTCCATTTGGGGAACTATCTATAAATAGCATGAATCGTGAAGGTTATTTACTCAGAAAATCAGATGATAAATGGATAAAAATAACGCCAAACAAGAGCAAAAAAATCATCATGTCTGATTTCGCTTTAAACAATAAAGGGGAGATAACAGGAAAAATATCTGCTAACTATACCAAATCCCTGGCTTATATAAAACGCGCAGATTGGTTGACTAAAAATAATGAAAAACTATGGGTAGAATGGTTAGAAAAAAATGTTTTAGATTTTGAATTAGACTCTGTAACAGTTGAAAACTTAGAAGAAGTTGACAAACCATTCAAAGTTCATCTCAATGGCGATTTTAGTGGCGCTGCGCAAGCAGTTGGAGATTTTGTATACATCAATCCTTTCATTTTATCGGACTTTACAGAAAATCCATTTAAGAGTGAAAAGCGTCAATATCCTGTGGATTTTCCAGACCCATTTTCTACTCAATCTATCATCAATATCAAGTACGATGCAGAGGTTTATCAAATAGAGCAATTGCCCGAAGATGCTCAGTTAGCTTTACCAGAGAAAATGGTTAGTCTCCGCTATGCTGCGCAAGAAAAGGCACCAGGTTGGATACAAATCACTTATAAATTATCTGTCGACAAGCCTTATCTCCCTGCAAATATTTATTCAGGTTTGCGGACTTTATTTGATATTACTGCGGAGAAATTGGGAGAGCCGATTGTGTTGAAGAAGTTGTAAAATATTGTAATACTTATTATCCGAAGCGAAACACCTCAATATGAAAAAGTATCTCCTTTTCTCTTTTTACATTTTATCTTTCTCTGGTCTTTTTGGTCAAGAAAGGAGCTATAGTTTTCCTGAAATTACCACAGCCGAACTAGAGATGACTCGTTATGAGTTGGACACTAGCGCAACGGCTATAGTCTTACATGACTATGGGGATATAAGAGTGAATAACTACCCTGACCCCATACAAATTTACACCCATTATCGACGGATTAAAATACTCAAAAAAGGAGGTCTCGACCAAGGAAATATTGAAATCCCTTATTATAGTTATGAAGATAATGAACGTATTGTTCATACACTGGCAAAAGTTACACTACCAGATGGACAAACTTATACCTTAAAAGATAAGGACTTTTTCACCGAAAAAAAGAGTAAATATTCCTCGGTCAAGAAGTTTGCGACACCTCAATTAGAAGTTGGGGCGATAATAGATTATTACTATGAGATAAAATCTAAAGATGTCATACAGTTAAGAGAATGGTATTTTCAAACAGATATTCCAGTACTATTGAGTGAATTAAAAGTTAAACACAGTCGCTCCTTTTCTTACATGTATCTAGTCCAAGGTTTTGACGGAATGAATAGGAGACAACAAGGAAGTTCTGCAATCAAAAAAGACTCTACTTTCAATCCACTTTTAAATTCTAAAGTCTTTACAGTCAAAGATATTCCTGCACTTAAAGAAGAACCCTTTATTACCACAATTGAAGATTATAGACTTCGTGTGCGTTTTCAATGTACTAAATTTACATCGTACCATGGAACCTCCACCGAAATACTATCAACTTGGCCAGTAGTAACTGAAAAAATACTTAGTAGAGAGTCTTTTAAAATTCAGTATACCAAGAAAAGACATTGTGGAAAAATCCTAAAAGCCGCCGCTCCTATTCTAAATAAAGAAATTTCCTCTTTAGATAAAGCAAAAGCTCTTTATGATTTTGTCAATAATAGTGTTGAAGCAAATCAGAACTCAGGCATCTATGTACAGACGTCATTAAATGAAGCATTTGAAAAGAAATTAGCTTCTAAATCTGAGCTAAATCTAATGTTGTTAGCGCTTTTAAGAGAGGCAGAAATAGAGTCCTATCCTATCATAATTAGTACAAGAGACAATGGATATCCAATCATAAACCACCCCATTGTTGACCAATTTAATAGAACTATTCTTCTTGTTATCATTGACGGAAAGGAATATTTCGTTGACCAAGGTAATAAATTTCGTCCCTTTGGGCAACTCTCTCGTAATAGCATGAACCGAAGCGGCTATCAGCTAATAAAAACTGAAGGAAAATGGCTAGACATCACACCAGATAAAAGCAAAAAAATTATTATGTCTGATTTTACATTGAATGAAGATGGCATGATGAAAGGGCGTATATCTGCCAATTACACAAATATCGAAGCTGCTGATAATCGGGAGTATTGGACAACTGAAGAGAAAGAGAAAACATGGATAGAAGAGTTGGAAAATACGATTGTAGACTTTGAATTAGACTCTGTTACTGTTGAAAACGAAAAGGATTTAACTAAACCTTTCAAGGTACATTTTAATGGAGATTTTAGTGGTGCAGTCTTAGACATTGGTGAGTTTGTGTACATCAATCCGTTTATCTTTTCTGACTTCTCAGAGAACCCTTTTAAGAGTGAAGAACGGCAATATCCTGTAGATTTTCCGCATCCTTTTTCCAATCAATTCATCATCAATATTAAATACGATACGGAAGATTATTATGTAGAAGAATTACCTAAAGATACCAAACTAGAATTATTAGGTAAAACGGTAACGGTCAGGTATGCAGCGCAAGAAAAAGCGCCAGGTTGGATACAAATTACTTATGCTTTATCGGTCAATAATCCTTATTTCCCTGTGGATACTTATCAAAATTTACGCTCTTTATTCGATATCACGGCAGAGAAATTAAGAGAACAGATTGTACTTCGCAAGTCGTAAATTACGACTTACGAAGTACAATTCCTTATCTATCTTCTTTCGTTATTGCTTTAAAATTCTCCACAAACTGAATCATTTTAATATAATCTTTCACCTGTGCCAGTTCAAAATTATTACTAAAAATCAAAATAGCCTCCCCATTACTCTCCAAGTGATTAAGTCCGCTAATCTCAATTAGAACTCTTAGTTTGTCGGATAAGAAAGCATCCATTAACTGCGTATCTTCCACTTTGATAATGTAATTCTTAGGTCCTTTGCTGTAGAGAGAGTAATCGATATCTCGGTGTTCAGAAATGGGAATAAACTTGTCTAATAATCCCTTTTTCTCAATCGTGAATTTAGGGATAGGAAACGGTAATTTTAACAGACCGATTGTAGTTTTGTATTCATCTGGAAAAATATCCACACCTTCCTCAAAAGTCACATCTACTAATTCCATGTGCATTTCTTGGTCTCTGTCAGAAATACAATTAAACTCTGCTTCTATCGGACGTGTTTTGAAAAAATAAAAAGACTCGAAATAGTCTAAGTCTTCAATAGGGTCAACTTGAAAATCCCAGCCATAGTTTTCAGCCATTTCTTTGAGCTGACTTTGACGACGATTGAGGGGTTCGATTGCGTCAACTTTAATTTTCGTTGCCAGTTTATGATTAATAGAAGAGATATGATTTTCTAATCCCTGAATTTTGATTTCTCCGCCTGTATTTTGGTGCATTTTTTGAAAATCGTATAAATCCTCCAATACGGTCGTTCCTACTAGTCGAGTTTCAGATAAATCAATTGTCGCATTTGCCCCAGAAGGAATTTGCGCGACTAATTTGTTGATTTGAAGAATACCTAAAAAATTAGCAATTCCCCTAAGCTTTAATTCGTAACTATTGTCTGGATTCATGACCAAATTGGAACCAGAATCAAAAATCATCTTAAAAAATCGCGGAATAGATACCCGTGCCAGTAGCATATGACTGAACAATGCCAAAGTTAAGCCCCCTGCTAATCCAACCAATAAGTTGGTATAAAGCGTCAAAATCATAGTACCAACAAAGAATATTAACTGCTCTATTCCGTGGCTATAAACTTGTTTGAATACCGCTGGAGAAGCTAATTTAAAGCCTGTGTAGACCAGTAAAATGGCAAAAGCACACAGAGGCACTTGTTTCATTATTGGACTTAATATGACGATAAAAGCCAGCAATAACAGTCCTTGATACATATTAGACCATTTTGTCTTTGCACCATTATGAACATTGACTGTACTGCGTATAATCACTGCAATAATCGGTAAACCTCCTATCATTCCAGCCACCATTGTACTCAATCCAATACCCGTCAAATCTTTATTTAAATCTGTTTTACGTTTATAAGGGTCAATTTTGTCAACAGCTTTTGCTATCGCTAAGGACTCTATACTCGTAATCATCAAAATAGATATTACTGTCGTCCAAAATTCAACCGTATCAATCTTGCCAAAATTAGGATGCATGATAGAATCCATAATACTATCAGGCATCTCCAAGAGTAAACTTGGTCCTACTTGGTATGCTCTTCCAAAAAAAGGAATAGCATGCTCGTGAAAAAAATCGAAAGCATAAGCAAATGGAATAGAAAGCGCAATCACCCACATCGGCGTAGGTAAAATATGAAAAAAGCGATAGCTAATTTTTGAATGAAAAAGGGATAAAAGCAAACCTACCAAAGAAATGATAACGACAAAAGGATTGGCTTCGGGCAAGTATCTAACGGCATCCACTAGATTGTCAATAATACTTGGGCTATCAGAATGAGTACCCAACGCCACGTGTATTTGCTTTGCAAAAATAATAATACCGATAGCTGCCAAAAGTCCGTGAATCACAGAAGAATGAAATATATCTGCAAAACGCCCCAACTTTAACAAGCCCAATAAAACTTGAATAGCACCCGAAACAACAACTGCCGCCAAAACATAATTAAAAGCTTGACCAGTACCGTCATCCATCATTGCGATACCCAAGAGAATCACTGCAATAACTCCCTTAGCAGGACCATTAACAGAGATATGACCACCTCGATATAGCGTTGTCACTACACCCCCTACTATTGCTGAAAAAATACCAGCCATCGCAGGCGCACCCGCTGCCAATGCAATACCTAAAGAAAGCGGTAAAGCAATGAGGGCGACACTCACCGCAGCAATTAAATCACTTTGCCAATTTTCAATTAAACCCTGTAAACCCTTTTTTGGTGTAATTTCCATTTACTTAATTGTTTGGTTCTCCGTCAAATCGTATGAAGGTGACATAAAAAAAATAAAAAGCTAAGTAATTATTCGATTTTAGCTTTGTATTTTTTTCCTGTCACACGATTTGACGAAGAACGACTTGTTTTTTGACTTTTCGCTATTGCTTATAAATATAAGAGCGTAAAATAGTAAATAATTGGAGATATCGAGAATTGTACAGACTTAAGTAAGTGACACTATTTATTTGGGTAATTTGAAAACATCTTTATTCCGCTATTTTCCTCTTAAAAATAGTTCCGTGATGCAGACCATGCAACGATTTTTAAAAGAAAACTATCGAAAAAATCTTGTCTTCAAATTTTAC
>CALDUB010000417.1 GCA_937923465.1 uncultured Saprospiraceae bacterium | reverse complement strand
TTTCTCTTGAATGGCTTCCAAACGGTCTTTCACTTTACTCCGTCCTGGTATCTCATTTATTTCTGTAATCTCTTCCTCTGTCAAATTTCCTACTAACTTATATTGAAAATTAGTGCTCTTGCTGGCATTTAAGAGCGTCGCTGGACTTCCTAACTGTGATTTTATGCTGAAGCCCAAAACAGGCTGCAAGCCGGTTCTACGGTCGTGAACAGAGATATCTATATCTGATTTTTTGGTAGAATTGGCGCGTATCGTCATACATTTTATGCGGTGCATAAATGCTTCTGTATCAGGACAAGAAAAACTACTCTTGTCATTTGCTTTGATTTTTGCTAAGAGTAAATCAGCGTTTATTTGAAATTCTTCTTGCGAGATAGGAATTTTTTCTTTGTCCAAAGCAAACAATAATTGCTCCGTATCATATTCGATACTGACGCCCTGTCCTTCCTTGATTTTATAAGTATATTGAGTATCTCCTTCTTGTCGGACGACATTTAAGATTGGATAGAAAACATCTGAGATAGGTTTTAAGTCTGCGTCACCAGGAAAGAGTTTGCCCGTGCTGAGCAATCGCAGTAAAACGTAGATTTCACTCCACTCTCCTTTGTTTCCTGTTAGCATTTTTTGTTTAGTTGGTGGTTGGCAGTTGTTAGTTGGAAGATGCGTGACTTTGACTCTAAGGACAAAATAACTAGTAACTAATAACCAATCTTCTTAATCACTTTCTCCGCAGTCGCTTGAATAGCTGGTACGGCTACAGAGTTCCCAAATTGCTTGTACGCTTGTACGTCTGAGACAATTATCTTAAAGTTATCAGGAAAACCTTGTAATCTTGCCCATTCACGCGGCGTAGTCTTACGCACAAATTCGTGATTGACTTCTCCTTTTATCTTCGTCACAGGAATACGCGTTGTTAATCGCGGGTCTAAAACCAAGTTGCGTTCTCTTCCCATTCCGCCACAGACGACAGCATTTGCTGTACCGTCCATTGGAATGATTTCGTAGCCAAAACCATTGCCTTTTGCCTCGTGGCGTGCGCGGTGACGCTTCAAAGTATTGAGATAAGTGTCGGAAATGTAGTACTTGACGGAAACTTCTGTTTCTTCGATGATATCTTCCAAGACCGCAGTCTTGTCGGTTGGTTCAGGATACTTGAAAGAGTCAATGTCTAAATCTTTTCGGAAACCTACGATAAAGATACGTTCTCTATTCTGTGGTAATCCAAAATGCTTTGCATTTAAAACTTCAGGATTAGGAACATAATAACCCAAATCTTCGCGTAAAGTATGCAAGATTGTTGCTAAGGTTTTTCCTTTATCGTGATTACGTAAACCTTTTACATTTTCAAGAAAGAATGCTTTTGGTTGTTTATTCTTGATGATTTCTGCAACATCAAAAAACAGCGTTCCACGCGTATCTTCAAAACCACCTCTACGTCCTGCAATAGAAAATGCTTGACAAGGAAAGCCCGCACATAAGACATCAAAACCATCAGGAATGAATGATTTTGTTTCAGGAGAAGTAATATCTCCGAATGGTATTTCACCAAAGTTAGCTTCGTAAGTTTTCTTGGAATATTTGTCCCACTCGCTGGTATAAACGCATTTACCTCCTAAGTTTTGCATCGCTAAACGGAAACCCCCAATGCCTGCAAAAAGGTCGATAAATTTGAATTTTGGCTTAGCTGGCGGAGGGAAAGGAATATCGTATTTAACGTCAATTTTTCCTTTTTGGAAAGGTAATTCTTTGGTCAGTTCTCTATCGGCAAGGTATTCAAGCGCAGCTTCTTCGTAGCTTTTCTTGACGCCATTTTCTTGATTTTGAATAAAATGAGTAAAACAGGCTACCCCGTTGTCTATGACCGTTTTGCGGTCATCAACTTTCAGAATCTCTCTGATGTCGGAGTATTTAACTGACTTTTTTCCCATTAATTTCTATTGTGGCGCTTCCTCTTTAACACATGTGTTTCATGCGGAGGGCAAAAATACGAATTAATTCATGCCCAAATTGTTTTCTGTTAGAAATAGTTAAAAAAAGGTGAGAGGTGTCAGGAGAGAGGCGAGCGTTTCGTTAGTACGAACTTAAACTCTTTCTTCTCTCTTAACACCTCTCACCTAAAAATTTATGAATACAGAGCAATATTTTTTACAATCTCACTCCTTTTATCAAAAGTCCATTTTTCTAAAATCCACGCCCTGTAGCGAAAACATGCGCCGCCACTACTCTATCATGTCTATCCGTAAAACCTCGATAGTAAATCAAAATCGTATACTCATTTTCTGTTTCATACCAATTGCCTTCTATCTCTGCCCAGTCAGGTTTCCCTCCTTTTTTCGGTACGCGAACGTAATAATAATTATGAAACCCTTGCTTTAAAAGAGCTTCTCCAATGTAAGCCTTGTAATTATCATTATAATTCAACTTAAATTCTCGCTTTACTTGCCAATCCGTTAATTTTCCAAAAATATAAACATCATGGTCATAATATTCTGTCGGACTCTTTAACGAAAAAGTGACATAAGCATAATCACTAGCCATAGAATTGAGACCTCCCTCTTGTAAATATTCTTCCGCTGTATTTGTAAATGGTGAACGAATAGCCGAGGTCAGATTTGTATCTTCAGGGTCTGTTCCTTGCAGTGCTTGAATAATACCCGCATCTGGCGATTGGTTATAATCAGCATTTTCAATAACAAAATCTCCATTTATATCTATATAACTTGAAAATCCATTCTGAAATCTCTTGTTGTCTAATTTCAAAGTTACATCGTATCCGTCATCAGCTTCTTGAATATCGAAATTCCCTAACTGAAGAGCATCCAAACTCCGTATATCAGCATAACGAAACTCTAAACCAGCAGGAAAGACAACTTTGTCTTGATAATCAAATTCAGAAACTCCATCTCTACTAAACCGTGGTTTGATATCCGTTAATGCATTATCCCATCGACCATTTTGTAAGATTGTAGCAGACAATTGCATCAATGGACGCTTAATTCCTACCTGCTCGTGCTTAACCGTAAAATCAAATTCATGGTGTGTATCTTGCTTCTCCGTTCTTGCTGGTCTCACCATTTTCTCGGTGACGGACGTGAGTGGCTCTACGACCACAAATCGACGCGTCAAAACGTTTTCCTCCAAGTCTGCATCAAAAACAGTAACCGTATAATTCCCCGAAATTGCAAAGGTCACATCCTCATTCGGCAACATTAAAGCGTAATGCGTAAAATTAGTTTTGGTATTAAATGCATATCCAAAATCTCGGATATCTCCCTCAACAAAACCGTCAATAAAATCAAGTTCACTAATATCTGACGGCGTCCAATCCATATTATAATGACGAATTCGATAAGAATAATTTTTATCATCTCCTTCCATATCATCAAATGTCAATAACATCGTAGAAGACCGACCAAGGTCTATAATTGGATTAGAAACAGGTAGTCCGTTCAAGTGAAAACGCACCGTTCGGATGTTGTCTTTATAAATAAAATTATCATTGCTGAGGTCATCATCTTGTGCGAAAACAGCACAAGAAAAACAAACGGAAAGAAAGAGAAATATATACTTCATTGTAAAATTATTAGATTTATAAAGACTAAACGTACAAGGCTTCATCTACAATACCTAAGATAGAATTTTAATTCAATTTTAAATATTCGAAAAGAAACGCAAATATAGTAATCCTTAATTTCATACATGTTTGCACAGCAATAAATGGACTTCCTGCAACAGATAGACGTTCTTTGTGTTGGATATGCATTAGTTAGAGTCTATTTTAACTAAAATCTAACATCCCCGCTTGCCCGTCAGGGCCAATACATCGCACCAATATGGACAACGAACTAATCATAGAAGAAAATAACGTTATTACACTCACTTACGAGCTGCGTAATGGTAGCGCTACGGGCAAGTCGTTAGAACTAATGGATGCGCGCTATCCTTTTATCTTCTTATTTGGAAGCAAAAAATTATTGCCTGCTTTTGAAGACCATTTGCGGGGATTAGGTGAAGGAGGTAGTTTTGAATTTGTATTGACGCCCGAAGAAGGCTATGGTTTGCGGCTGCTAGAAAACGTATTAGAATTGCCCAAAAGTAGCTTTGAACCAGGGATGTTGATTGAGGACAATTATGTGATGATGACGGATGATAATACTGGCGAAAAATTCAATGGTAAAATTCTTTCTTGGACAGAGGAGTTGGTCAAGGTAGATTTTAATCATGCCATGGCAGGTCGTTCACTTCACTTTAAAGGAGTAGTTTTAAATATTCGAAAAGCCACTGTGGAAGAGTTGATACAAGGGCATTATATTGCAGAGAATGGGACTCATTTTAATCGAGGGAATACCGCTTGGTAATTCAACGTACGAATTCAGATTTACGAAGTACGAACTGTGAATTTTCAGAAAACTTCTACTTATCCATTTGCTGAAATAGTTCTAACTGGTTCCGCGCTCTATCCAAATTCTGTCCTTCTCGACTTACCTTATAATAAATATCTTCTTCTAAATAGTCCGTCAAAAAGCGCATTGCTTGTACTAAAATCACTTGTCTTGCGCCATCTCGTAAATTATCTTTCTCCACATCCGTCAGCAATTTACCAACAGTAGAAAGAAAGCCTTTTTCCACAGCCGCGTAATACTCTTCCCGAAATTTCACTTTCGATAAATCCTTTTCATCTTCTGCCGCACTCGTACAAAAAGTACGCACACAGTCTCCAAAATCTGACAATATGGTTCCTGGCATTATTGTATCCCAATCAATGACTGCGACCGCTTTTTTCTTGTCTTCCGCAAATAGAATATTACTAATCTTGGTGTCATTATGTGTGACGCGAGAGGGCAATTCTAATTTTGACATTCTTGCTAAAAAAGGAAAGGCGTTTTTGATGTCTAGAATTTCATTTTTTGCTTGCGTTAATCTGGATTCATTTGCGTTTATCAAAGCGGTATCGAACTGACTTTTTCTAAAGGTAGCATTATGAAAATTAGGGATGATAATTTCAATTTCAGCCGCAGGTAAATCATCTAAGTATTGTAAAAACTCTCCAAAAGCTGCTGCTGCCGTGTAAGCTTGCTCGGTATTTTCGGTATTTTCTAGAGTAATTGTATTGGGAAAGAAAGGCATCATTCGCCAGTAATCAGAAGTGCTCGTTTGATAAAGAAAAGTATTGTCCTTTGTTACTAAAGCTTGAAGGGTTTGATGTGGATATTTTTCAGATTTCAAGTGTGTGACAACTTTCAAAGCATTGCGCATTATTGCGTTTGGATTTGGAAAGACTGTTGTATTCAATCTCTGTAAAACGTAGCTTTCATTTTCTATATCAACTCGAAATGTCTCATTGATATGACCTGAAGTTAATGGCGTAAAAGAGCAATCTTTCGCATCTGGAAAGAAATTCTTGACAATATCAATAAGTTGTTTTTCTGTTAATTTCATTCTAAAATTACTCTTGACTTCTAATCGGTACGAGAATTGTCTTTACTTTAGTATCAGAAAGTAAATTTCACTTTTACAAAGCTAAGTAAAAAAGGAATAATATACTCATCAGGTGACTTTGAGTCATCTGATGAGTATATTATTCCTTTTGCTTAAAACATTTCACCATGAACAAGATATTTGGACTCTTACTCGTTGCATTTTTCTTCTTCTCTTGCAATCAAAACCCCGAAGCGCAGACACCTGCACAAACTTCTGAGAAGACGATAATGCAAGAAGCTCCAAAGCCTACTTCTGTAGCAAAAAAGACGTCTACGACAACACAAAGACGTTCTAATTATGCCGTCAATACGTCTCGTCCAGCATCTCAAGTTGAAAAAGATTATCCTTTTAACATCGACCTCACGAATTCTAAAAAAGAGACCTTCAATACAAAAACAACTTTCAAACAAAACGGAAAACCGACAGTTTTAGTTTTCTGGCTGACGACTTGTGTGCCTTGTCACTATGAGTTGGCAGCTATGAAGAAAAAGTATGCAGGCTGGCAAGAAGAAGCGGACTTTAATTTTTACGCTATCTCTACTGACTTCCAAAAGAATTACGAAAAATTCATCGCCCAAAACGAAAAGCGCCAATGGCCTTGGGAAGTTTATCACGATACTAATCGCGAATTCCGTTTGGTCATGCCAGGTGCATTAAATGGTTTGCCGCAATCTTTTATTTTAGATAAAAATGGCGAAATTGTTTATCACAAACGTAAATACAGCACAGGAGATGAAGACATCTTATTTGCGAAAGTAAAGGAATTAGCAAATAAGTAGTATTTTTGCGACATGATAAATGAATGCTCAAATATTAAAAAAAGCAAGAAAATCTATTTCGGTTTTCTTGCTTTTTTTATGTCTTTTTCTCTTCTCGCACAGGTACCTCAACAGAATATCAGAGGCGAGGTGCACGATATTCTCACTGCGGAACCTTACGATGGTGTTTCTCTCTTCCTTTTAGCTTCTAGTACGGAAAGTATCGCAGAGGTTTTGAGTGACGAGCAAGGTCGTTTTATTTTTGAAAATATTCCCATTGGTCGTTATTTAATCCGAGCTGAATATGTCGGTTATCAATCTGTTATCATTTCAGAGGTTTTAGTTCGTAGTGGAAAAGAAACTATTCTGAATATACTCTTAGAAGAAAATGGCACTTACGATTTAGAAACGATTACCGTAAAAGGTACCCGCGAAACGATTTCTCACCCTGTCAGTATCAAGACCTTAACTATTGAGGAAACGCTTCGTTTTCCGGCGACTTATTATGACCCTGCACGTCTCGCGATTACGCTACCTGGGGTGGTAAATACCAATGACCAAAGTAATGGGCTATCGATACGTGGACACTCTCCCAACGCGCTCTCTTGGCGTCTGGAAGGGGCAGAAATTGTCAATCCAAATCATACGCCTAATGCGGGTACGGCATCCGACCGTGTAACTCTGTCTGGTGGTGGCGTTAATATGTTGAGTGCTCAAATGTTAGGCAATACGACTTTTCTAACGGGGGCTTTTCCTGCGGCTTATGGTAATGCTTTGGGTGGTATCATGGATATGAATCTGCGCGAAGGCAATCGAAAAGAGCATGAATTTACAGCGCAAATTGGTTTGATAGGAATTGACCTTGCAGCGGAAGGTCCGTTTGGCAAAAATCAAAACTCTGGATTTAGTGCAAACTATCGTTACTCAACTGTGGGCTTATTATCGCAGCTGGGAGTAGATTTGGGAGATGAAGAAATTAGCTTTCAAGACATCGCTGTCAAAGCAGACTTTTTGAATAAAAAAGGGGGTAAATTATCCCTTTTCGTCATTGCAGGTGAAAGTAAAAATATCTTTGCAGCGCAGCGGGACACATCCGCTTGGGAGTTTCAAAAAGATAGATTTGATATTAAATTCAAATCGTTTACCGCTATTCAAGGTATTAGTTACGGACAAAGTATTGGTGAAAAATCTTATTGGAAAATGAGTTTTGTTTACTCAGGAACGAACAATAGACGGACGGGAAATCGTCTGGCAGATGACTTCACAACAACGCTTTTAGAAAACGATGTAATCTCCTATCAAAAAGCGGCTTTACACTCTGTTTTTTCGCATAAATTATCAGCTCGCAATCGCTTTAAAATCGGTCTCGATGCGACTATGCATGCTTTTGATTTAACTGCGGAAGACTTTCAGATTATGCAATTTTCTGGCGGACAGGGACGCGGCGCATTGTGGCAGCCTTATGTTCAGTTTAACAGTCGTCTTTCTTCTAAATTAAGCACAAATATTGGTTTACATGCCTCCGTTTTTGGATTTAATAATACCAAAGCAATCGAACCTCGGGCAGCTTTAAAATACCAGCTAAATGAGAAAAATAGTCTAAGTTTAGCTTACGGTTTGCATTCTCAAATGCAGCTGCCTCAATTATATTTAGCACAAACAACCAATACTGAAAGTGATAATCAAAATTTAGAATTGACGAAAGCACACCATTTAGTTTTGGCTTATAATTTCCAACCGAAAAGCGGGGATAATTTTATTATCGAAGCATACTATCAACATTTGTTTGATGTTCCTGAACCTTTCTCTGGTGGTTCTAACTTTTCTGCTTTAAATCTGGTCGAAAATTTCACTAACGAACCTTTGCAGAGTACAGGAAGTGGTAGAAATGTTGGTTTAGAAATCTCTTGGCAGAAGTATTTTACTGGGAAGTTTTATTACTTAATCAACACATCCCTTTACGACGCAAAATATACGGATGTAAATGGTAACGTAAATAATACCCGCTACAATGGCAACTATATTTTCAACCTAACAGGAGGAAAAGAATGGACTTATAGTAAACAAAAGAAAAAAGGAGAACGCGTGAAGACCTTTGGTGTAAATGTTCGTATCGCTTATGCGGGTGGTTTTAGATACACACCTATTGATGTTGCTGCTTCGCAATTATCAGGAGCGACAATTTTTCAAGATGACCTCCCTTTTTCTGAGCAGTTTCCTTCTTATTTTAAAACAGATGCAAGACTTTATTGGAAAAGAAGTAAGGTGGGACGAAGTACCGTTTGGGCTTTAGATTTCCAAAATTTGACTAATCAAAAAAATGCTGCTTTTAGATATTATGATACCTTGAAAGGTGAGATAGTGACGAAAAATCAGTTGGGCTTGTTGCCGATATTGAGTTGGAAGACTGAGTTTTAAAGTAACACGGTGCATCCTGCCCGTGTAATACTCACGGACAGGATGTACCGTGTTACTTCAATTTATCTGAAGCAAATTGCCCCGTCACCGATTTAATTTTTGAGTAGGTAAAATCTTGATTACTCTCAAAACCATAACCCGTGATTATCTCTCCAGGACGGCGAATAACCACAAATTTATTAGTAAAAACGCGTTCTTCTTTTTCATCCCAAATCAACTCTGTCGTCTCCAGTATTTCTTTATTCAAACTCTCCCAGACGACACTATCTCGCATGATGATTTGCTTGTCTTTTTCTAAACGCATTCCATACTTTGCCGTCAAACGACTAGTTACGCGCTGATTTGGCGTAAAAAATTCAACCTTCATTCCGTCGGGGAATTCTTGTCGTGGTCTGTCTTTATCTAAATACCGCAGCATCGTCGGACCTTCAATCTTGACTTTGACGACGGCGCTATCACTGTACAAAGTTTTGAAATCAGAAATCGTCTCATAAGTTGTTTCCTCTTGTTTGATGAAACGTTGAATTTCGGCAAGGTCATTTTGACAAGAAGAAAAAAGGAATAATACCACTGGCAAGACTACAAAAAGTAGTCTAATAGGATTTTTCGTAAATGAATTTTTATTAGTCATTATTATTTTTTCGTAAACCAAAGCGGTGTTTTATCGTCAAAATCTCCGTTGTAATTAAATGTCAACTCGTCACCTGCTGCGATATTTACACGCGCATGAAATGTCAAAGTATCCGCGCTAAAATCCATTTCAAAAGCCATATTAGGCTCGTAAGAATGATTGTATAAAGAACCAAAGCCAAGCGCAATCGCACATTTATCAAAGGCTCTTCCCCAGCGAAAATAGTAATCATGCAAAACTGTCCCATGAATAACTTTCACCTGTTCTTTTGGGATAACCAACATAGGCGCAATCTCAATCATGCTACCTTCTTCGATATCATTTGCAGTAAAAATACCGCGCCCACCGTATTCGTCAGGGGCGATGAAAAGACCTGGAATTTGTTGCATAATTTTCAATTACGAGTTACGGTGTACGAATTACGAATTACGACTTTGAACTCTTGTACGAATATATGAGTACTCGCCTTCTAATTCTTATAATTCATACTTTGAAAACTCTCATTATCTTTAAATTAACTCTTTTAACTACAACGCTCATCTCACGCGCGCCGTCAAGCGAAGCGCCCGTCTACCGTCCACCGTTTATCAATTCCTAGACAAATAAACGCCCCCCAATATCAATCCCATACCCGCAAAATGCCACAAATTAATTAATTCTCCGTCGAAAAAACCCCACGCTATTGATACTATCGGCATCAAATAAGCGACCGTTGAACCAAACAAAGCAGAAGTTTTTTGTATCAAATAATAAAAAATAACGGAAGATATAACTGTCCCAACTAATGCTAAAAAAAGCACCGCATAAAGAGACATTTGTGCATTTTCATTCATCACCATTCGCTCTGGAAAATCTGTATAAAACAACAAATATATTAAAGCAGGGAGTCCAACCATACAGAATGACGCCGCGCTCAAATACAAAGATTTCATATCCTTAAGTCTGAACGAAACTACATTTGCACTCAATCCATAGCAAGCCGCCGCAGCCACAACCAATAATCCATATAAAAGATTTCCGCTTATATCTCCTTGTTCGGCAATTGCAGTCATGATAATTGCACCTGACAATCCTAATAGAACACCTAGTACTTTTCGTTTTATAACAGCTGCGCCAAAGAGCATAATTCCAAAAGTAAGTGTAAATAAAGGTGATAAAGAATTTAAAATTCCAGCTATTGTACTGCTCAATTCGGTTTGTGCATTGGAAAACAGAAATGCAGGGATAGCACTCCCCGTCGAACCCACTACTAACAGCCATTTCCACTTCGACCAATCGATTTTTTTCCAATTCCATAGGACAACAGGTAGAAAAGCCAAAGCAGAAATCGAAATCCGCAAAGACGCTACTTGGTCGGGAGAAAATGCAATTAATGCTTTCTTAATAAGGATAAAAGAACTTCCCCAAACAATACTCAATCCAATGAGAATTGCGAAATTAACAGGGTTAAGATTAGAAGCGGAATCGTCGATTTTTTTATTCATTGGCGCAAAGATAGGCACAATTACGATGTACGAATTACGAAGTACAACAATTATGACTTTGAAACGAGATTTTTATTTTGACTTGTCCCAATCTTCAATAATTCCTCTGCTTCGTTCGTACATCGTACTTCATCAAAATACACTCACATAACCAAAATGCACCTTCGGATTTCGAAGATTAATCGGATTTCCCTGCTGACTTCCTACGGCCAAACTGACTCCAAATATCCCCGCTCCTGTCTCAAAAGTCAAGCCACCGCCAAAACCATAAGGTCGGTCAAAAGCGCGTACTTCTGTCGTTCGATTTTCGGTATAAGCATAATCGCCGAAGACATAGAAATAAGAATTTTGCCCTATTAAAAGTCGATACTCTAAAGTACCAACGGCATAAACTGTCGCAAAAATGCTTTCTTCATCAAATCCCCGCAACAAGCGATTACCTCCGATGCGAAACTGCTCGTTCTGATAAATGGGTTGTTGCGACAAAATATACCCGCCATTTATTCCTGCTTTTATCGTGCTACTGCTGCCCAAAGGAAAGTAGCGCGCGATGCGGGTTTGAAAATTATATTGAAAGCTTTTCAACTCTAAACTATCATATAGGGTCTGAAATTTAAAACTTAAATCCTCGGGGTCTGACAAATCTAAAATTTCGGAATTCGGCTGGACCGTTTTGATGCCCGCATTGGCTCGTAAAAAAATCGACAAGCCACGTTTGGGATTGAAACGGTAATCTAATTTTTGATACAAATATTCTAAACCAAATCCCGTTATACCTACATCTGAATTTTCGGGTAGACGGCGCGTTTCGATAATTTTATCGGTATCAATAAATTGAACATTGGTAAAAGTATTGCTG
>CALDUB010000416.1 GCA_937923465.1 uncultured Saprospiraceae bacterium | reverse complement strand
CGCTTCGCTTGATAGCCTGTCCCGATTTTTTCGGGAGTGGACGGTGCGTGACTTGTACCTTTATGTGAAAACGAGATTGCTCTTTTGGGGGCAATCTCGTTTTTTTTGTTTTTAAATTTGAAATAAAGAGCACAATCTGAAATAGAAACCCCTGTTTTATCTGCATCAATCTGCTAAATCTGCGCTCCTATCATTTCTTCGTAAAAAGATTCAACTTACTCCGTCTTCCCTATCAAAAGTCGATACTTACTCCTCACCAAATAACCATTGCCCACAAGATAGCTACCACTCGCCACACTTTAGAGGAATGCAAAAAAGACCTACCATACTTTTGCTCTTGATAATAATATTCGTCAGATAAGTCTCAACTCAATCAATGTTTTACACGGATTTCTAACTGATTTCAAAAACCAATCTTGGGATTTGTCTTCGGAGAAAAGAATCCAAGTTTTATTTAACTCTTTTTTAGACACTAAAAATTTCACTCATGAAAAAAATACTTACAGTTATTTCATTATTCGTTTTGTGTTTTAGCGCATCTGCACAAATTAGCTATGATGGTTGTACTGCCGTAGCGGGACCAAGTCCTTATACGCTTAATCTATCAGGAACAACCAATGACGGAGGAATTATTAGAAATACTTACACAAGTAATCCAGTCCCTTGCAGCCAAGGGAATTGTACATACAATATTACATGGGATATCTCTAATCAAAGATGGGAGTTAATTCTGGTTGAACTTAACACAGTGATACATCATAATAGTGCAGCTTCTATCCCTAATCCACCTGATTTAACATTGGGTACTTGGGTAAATTTCTCAAGTTGTACTGGAATAACTACCTTATCGGGAGATGTCCAATCAAGTGTAACTCTAACTTCTCCAGAAATTGACTTAATAGGAGGTGGAAACTCAATATTAGATGGAGATGTAACACCTAGTACTACTGATGACACTAATTTTGGAAATGTAGAATCAGGCAATAATGATATCCATATTTTTACCATAGATAACTCTGCGGGAACTGCTGCGTTGTTTGTACCCTCAATAACTATATCCGGTTCTAATGCAGGTGATTTTAGCGTAGGAGGAATTTCTTTACCCACATCCATAGCGGCAGGAGGAATGAATACCTTTTCTGTCACATTCACACCTAGTGAGGTGGGTATCAGAAATGCAACAATAACTGTAAATAGTGATGATGCTAACGAAGCTGCTTATGATTATGCAGTACGTGGAACAGGTACAACAATCTTACCTGTAGAACTTACTTCTTTTAACTTAGAAATAACCAAATCAGGTATAATTATTCTTAGATGGTCCACTGCATTAGAAATCAACAATGAAGGATTTGAGATTCAACATTCTAGAGATGGAGAAAGTTGGGAAATGATTGATTGGATTACTGGAGTAGATAATACTTTTGAAGTACGAAATTACAGCTACAATCATGAACAACCTGCTACAGGTACTAATTATTACCGTTTAAAACAAATCGACTTAAATGGTGAGTTTGAATATTCAAAAGTAATCTCCATAGATGCTTCAGAAAAAGAAAACACTTTCCGAATCGCCCCAAATCCAGCTTCTGGCTCAGGAACAATTGCGCTTAGTTTCGAAGAATCAAGTACCAAAACAATCACGATTTACAATTCACTTGGCGCAAAAGTCTATCAAACAATCGCTGAAGAAGACCAATCAAATATCGAAATCAATCTACCGAGTTTGTCACAAGGAATTTATATTGCTGAACTTATTTCGGGTCGTTCCCGAACTACAAAGCGGATGTTTATCAAGTAAATATTATTCTTTCTGAATCAAAAGCTTCCGCCGAGGACTATTTTTTTGAGTTAAATAAATAGGTTCTTGGCGGATTTTTTCAGATATAAAAACCGTTCTCTAAATTACGCCGTCTTCTCCTTCAACAACCGATACTTCCGCCTCACCAAATAAGCATTCCGCCGTGCAATAGTCCAACCCGCCTTCCCATCCAAAAATCCCCCCTGAAAAATCAAAGTCTTAATAAAACGAGAAACAGGCGAAAGATACAACTTCACAAAGGTCGCTTTCTTCCCTTTCGCATGCATTTCCTCTGCTGCCAAAACTGCATATTTCTCAATCCGCTGCAAATGGTCTTCCGCATTTTTGTAAGAATAATGATAAAACTTCCCTTTTAATTTAACTACTTCAAAATCAATCGGCACATGTAAAGTTTCATGTACAAAGTCCCCTTTCCAGTAAACTGGATCGCGCTGAAAAAGTCGAATCTTCCAATCTGGATACCAGCCACTATGACGTATCCATGTACCATACAGGTCCGTAATACGGTCAAGCGCGTAAACCGTTTTATCTTTTAGTTGAATATTTTGCAGAGAGGAAATGAGTTCGTCAGAAAGGACTTCATCGGCATCTACGGACAGTATCCAATCGTACTTTGCTTGGCTATGTCCAAAATTTTTAGTGGCAGAATATCCCAGCCATTCAGACTGAATGACCCGCGCGCCATGCGCCTCACAGATAGCAATAGTGCCGTCGGTACTTTGACTGTCAATGACCACGATATCGTCTGTCAATGTTTGCAAAGGACGCAAAACATCAGCAATCGTAGCTGCTTCATTTTTTGTGATAAGAACTGCGGAAAACATGTAAAAGAATTATGTTTTTCGTGGTTAGAATAGTTGAACTCGTAGAGCTATTTATTAAAAAAACGCTCAAATTATAACAAACTATTCTAACCACAAAAAAACTAAAAATTAGCTGTTATGACTCTTAGCTCACAACTTCCTTAGCATTCCCGTACGCCACAAAAAATGGATTTAACAAATTCTCTTTGTTATATAGTAGGGCTTCATCTGTATTGTTATCAATCACTCTACCGCCTGCCTCTTCTAAGATAATCTGTGCAGCTCCCGTATCCCATTCCATAGTTGGTGCAAGACGTGGATAAACATGCGCATCTCCTTTAGCTAAAAGCAAAAACTTGAGAGAGCTACCACGAGAAACCGTTTGTGGCTCATCAAATTTATCTAAGAAAGCTTGCGTTTCCTCATTTAAGTGTGAACGAGAACAAACCAAGCCTAAGTTTTTATCCTTTAAAGAAAAAGCTGGAGAAACTAACTTTTCCTCTTTTCCGTCTTTCTCACACCATGCTCCTTCGTCTTTCGCAGCCCAGTACATCTCATCCGTTACAGGAATATATACAACTCCTAAAACGACTCTTTGATTATGTACCAAAGCAATATTAACCGTAAAGTCTCCATTGCGTTTGATGAATTCTTTTGTACCATCTAACGGGTCAACTAACCAGCTATAAGTGAAATCTTTACGCTCTGAATAGTCAATAGCTTTATTTTCTTCCGAAACAATGGGAAACTGCGTCGGCAATTTTTCCAATCCTGCACATATCACATCATTCGCAGCCTTGTCTGCAGCAGTCAAAGGAGAGTCATCATCTTTTTTTGTAAAAACAATTCCTTCTGATTTTTCGTAAACATCCAATATAGCCGCGCCAGCCGCTTTTGCTATTGGTAAAATTGATTGTGCTAATGCTTTTAAATTCATT
>CALDUB010000415.1 GCA_937923465.1 uncultured Saprospiraceae bacterium | reverse complement strand
TTGCGAACTCATTCTGAGCTTGTTTTTCATCGGGGACGACTTGATTTTATTCTTCAATTGGATGAGGGAAAAAACAAGTAATTCAACTGATAGTAATATTGATGTGAATGGCAGAAGGCGCTTCATAAAAACAGCAGGTTTAGCCTTGAGTAGCATACCTTTCGCTTCTTTTCTTTATGGAATAACCAAAGGAAAATATGATTTCAGAGTCATTGAACAGACCTTGAGTTTCACAGATTTACCAAAGGCTTTTGACGGCTTTAAAATCGTTCAATTTTCAGATTTGCATGCAGGTGGTTTTGACTCTTTTGAAGATGTGAAACGTGGTTTTGATTTGATACAAGCGCAGCAGGCAGACCTCATTCTTTTTACGGGAGATTTGGTCAATGATTTAGCCGAAGAAATTCTTCCGTACAAGGATTTGCTTAATAATCTTAATGCGCCTTTCGGCAAATATTCTGTTTTGGGTAATCATGATTATTCTGAAGACGACGGTTTATTCCCAGATGAAGCATCGAAGAAAAAGAATTTTCTTGCTATCCAAGAACATCAAAAAGATGCAGGTTTTCGATTGTTGAATAATGCGAATACTAAGGTTGAAAAAGACGAGGCATTCATTAGATTATTGGGTGTAGAAAACTGGGGAAATGGTTTTATCAAAGAAGGTGATTTAGACAAAGCCATTGAAAATTGTGAAGAAGATGAGTTTTCTATTTTAATGTCGCACGACCCGACACACTGGGAAAAAGTAGTCCTAAAACATCAAAAACATATTCATCTAACCTTGTCCGGGCATACACATGGCGCACAAATGGGCATCGAGTCTTTTGGTGTAAAATGGAGTCCGATTCAATACGTTTATAAACGTTGGGCAGGTTTGTACAAAGAACTCAATCAATATCTTTATGTGAATAGAGGTTTTGGTTTTATGGGATTTGCGGGGCGGATAGGGATTGTGCCGGAGATAACTGTTTTCATTTTAAAAAATAAGTAATTAATCATGGCAAATAAAAAACCACTAAAAAGTAATTGTGATGAAGAAGGAGGCAAACTCATGCCTTTAGTTAATTTCAATAGTTGTGGAGCGAAAGAAGACTGTGTGGCGGTATGTCCTTATGATGTATTTGAGATACGTCCAATTACGATTGAAGACAAGGCTAAATTGAATATGAAAGGAAAAATCAAAACTTTCTTTTTTAAAGAGCATGCCCTTTTGCTCACGCAAGCAAACCCAGAAAAGAAAAGGAAAAAATAGACAATAAGCCTTAACTATAGAATTCATAGTCAAACTATTACGCATTATAAAATAATAAACCTGATGCAAATCCGAAGGTATTCGAAACAGGCTTTTTTCCTTCTAAAAAACACAAAAAAGTAGTTCCCCCGAGCAGAGCATCGGGACAGGCTGTAGCCCTGCTACCGAGCAAAGCATCGGCACACGGTATGCAACGATTTTTGAATTTCTTAGAAGAAAAAATTACTACGCATTATGGCCCAATTTATTAAATCGCTTTTACTAAGCTAAACTTTCTGGCTTTTTATTATATTTGTCGGCAGTGGCGCGTATTCTATACGCACATAAAATCTACAACAAAAATAACGACTACCTAGGTAATAACGATAAAAAAAATATGAACCAATCTTACCCTTTGCGAATAGTAATACTAATGCTTACGCCAATAATAATACTCCTTTTAGGATGCAATAATGACCAAGTAGAAACAACAACAACTAATCCTACTGTTCAAAGTGAGTATCAAGAAATCCATCGTCCTCAGTTTCATTTCACTCCAAAAGCCAACTGGATGAATGACCCAAATGGAATGTATTACTACGAGGGAAAATACCACCTTTTTTACCAATACTTTCCAGATAGTACCGTTTGGGGTCCGATGCACTGGGGACATGCAGAGTCAACGGATTTAGTAAATTGGGACCACCTTCCGATTGCTCTATATCCCGACTCGATAGGATGTATTTTCTCAGGAGGCGCTGTTGTTGATGTTAACAATACTTCAAAATTAGGCACTACAGAAAATCCGCCAATAGTAGCAACATTTACACACCACGACTTTAAAGGAGAAAAAGCTAAATCAAATGATTTTCAAAAGCAAAGTATTGCTTATAGTTTAGATGGCGGTTCTGAATGGATAAAATATAAGAACAATCCTGTCATTCCTAACTCCGAAAAAATTAAAGACTTTAGAGACCCTAAAGTAGTGTGGCATGAGTCTACTCAAAAATGGATTTTGGTATTAGCAGCTTATGATAAAGTAAAGCTCTACTCTTCTCCTAATCTTACTGACTGGGAATTCGTTTCAGACTTTGGTATCGAAGGGGATACGCGCTTGTGGGAATGCCCTGATTTGTTTCCCATGAAAGTAGAAGGAACAGACGAATACAAATGGGTATTGATAGTCAGTATCCAAAAAGATGCACCAAATGAGGGCACAGCTACCTCTTACTTCATTGGTGATTTTGACGGTAAAGAATTTAAAAGTGAAATTGAAAGCCAAGAGTGGTTGGATTGGGGAACAGATAATTATGCTTTTGTCACTTGGAATAATGTACCGAAAGAGGACGGTAGAATTCTTGGTATTGGTTGGATGTCTAATTGGCAATATGCTCAAATTGTTCCAACCACAAGTTGGAGAAGTGCCATGACATTACCAAGAGAATTGAAGTTGGTTAAATCGGAAGAAAGTTATTCTTTGCATAGTTTACCTGTCAGCGAATTTCAGACATTAAGAGGAAAAACGACTGCTTTTGATGCCATGAATATCACGGACGAAAAGGTTTTAGAAGGCACTTTTTCTGCTTCGCAATCTGAATTAGACTTAACCGTCGATTTAAAGAAAACAACTGCTAGTTCATTTGGGATTAAACTTCAAAATGGTTTAGGAGAAAATCTTTTAGTGAAATTTGATAAGAACGAGAGCAAAATGTATGTAGACAGGACCAACTCAAGAAAGGAGAAATTTTCTGATGAGTTCTTCCAAAATGTACATTCAGCTCCTGTTGATTTTGGGGAAGAAAAAATGAATATCCGTTTGATTATTGATGCGGCGTCTATTGAAATTTTCATCAATGAAGGCGAGTTGAGTTTCACTAGTATCTTCTTTCCAACGAAAGATTTTGATACCATTTCCTTATTTGCTGAAGGCGGAGTCTGGAGTATTGATGACTCTAAAGTCCATTCTTTGAATAGCATATGGAAAGAGAAAAACTAAACGCGATAAATGCTATCCGCAATGTCGGCTAAATCCCGTCATCGTGGGTAGCAAAACGCGCCCAATTTAAAGAAAAAAATGAAGATAATCTTAACATCCATAGGGACTAGAGGTGATATGGAACCTTTTTTATCAATTGGTGAAATATTAAAAGAAAAGGGGCATCATGTCATATGTTTATTCCCTGAGCAGTTTAGGCATCTGGCAGAAGACTCAGGTTTTGAATTTGCTTCTTTAGGTAAGGAATTCATCGAAATGTTAGATAGTCCTGCGGGGAAAATAGCAATGGGTGGCGGTCGTTTTGGTTTCAAAAAAATGAGAGCTTACATGAAACTCATTTCGATGCAATCGAGCGTAAACAAGGGGATGATATTGAAACAAGAAGCCCTCATCAATAAAGAACAAGCGGATAGAATATTGCACAACGGAAAGGTAATTTATCCAGTTATTTGGGGTTTAGAAAACAAAGGAAAAACGATTTTAATAAGTCCTGTTCCCTACTTGCATTATGTAAAAAACCACTCGCATCTTGCTTTCAATAAGGACTTTGGACCTTTCTTTAATAAGCTCTCTTACAAGTTGGCAAACTACGGTTTGATAAAGACCATTATTAGCTCAACAAAATGGCTTACTCTACATAGAAAGATTAAACAGAAAGAAATTCAGAACACTTTATTTAGTAACAAAGCAATCTATACAATCTCTCCTACCCTTTTCAAAAGACCCAATTATTGGGAAGACAACCTCCAAGTTTTGGGTTATCACGAAAGAAAGAAAACTAATAATTGGGAGCCTAGTCCAGAATTAGAAGCCTTTTTGCAAAAACACTCAAAGGTAATTTTTGTCACTTTTGGAAGTATGATAAATACTGCTCCAACCGAAAAAACGAAGATTATTCTTAAGGTTCTCGAACGAAACAACATTGCTGCTATCGTCAATACGGCATCAGGTGGTCTTATCCAACCAGAGACTTACGATACGGATTTATTTCATTTTGTAAATCACATTCCCTATGATTGGATTTTTCCAAAGATGTATGCCGTTGTACACCATGGAGGCTCGGGTACGACACATACTGCACTAAAATATGGCTGTGCTTCTTTGATAATACCTCACATTGTTGACCAATACGTTTGGAATAAAATCGTCTGTAATAAAGGCGCAGGACCACTCGGAGTAGATATCAGTCAGATAAATGTGAAGAATATGGAGACAAAAATTCTTGAGCTGGTAAGTAATGAAAATTTTAAGAGAAGAGCGGAAAAATTAGGTCGGGAGATGCAGAATGAAAATCTTAGGACAAAGATTTATGAAGCAATAGTTGGGGAGTCGTGACGACCAAATTCTTCGCCTTCTAATATATCCATGACCGCAGCATCATAAACCTCGTAAGTCTTAGTTTTCTTGATTTTCTTAACCACTTTAGTAGGATTCGGAAACATCGTCGCAAAATACTCCCAATAGCTCAACATCTTTCTGATTACTGCTTTTTCGCCCGTCAGTTTCTGTTCGGCGGCAGTGAAGAGTGTATCGTGGTATTTACTAAAGAGTTCTACTTTATCTTCAGGATAATGGTGCGTTTCGTTTTTTATCATTTCGGGCAAAAACGGGTCAGCAATCAATCCTCTACCGAGCATCCAATGGTCAATGCTAGGGAAGCGTTCCACTAATTCTTCAAATATGGCAACGGAAGTAATGTCCCCATTATAGTATAATTTCTGACTACAATTATCTATACATCTCTGAAATCCATCCAAGTCTACCCCACCTTTATACAACTGCGCACCAATACGTGCGTGAATACCAATATTCTTAATCGGATACTTTTCGAGGACAGGGAATGCACCTAATATCTCTTCCGCATTATCATAGCCCATGCGCATTTTCATGGAGACGATGATGTCTGTTTCGCTGTGTACTCTATCGAGAATTGCATCTATTTTTTCGGGATTTTTAATCAATCCAGAACCCATTCCTTTATTGGTGACCATAGGGTAGGGGCAACCGAGATTCCAATTGAGTTCTTTGTAGCCAAGTGAACGGACGTACTTTGCGGCGAAGATGAATTCATCGGCACTACAGGTCATCACCTGAGGAATAAGCCCAGACACTGCATTATTTTTCGGTAGTAAATCTCGCTGATAGACAGATTTGATTTCGAGTTTTCCGCCAAAACGAATGTAAGGGGCGTAGAAGATGTCTATTCCTGTGAAGAATTGGTGGAAGGCGTTGCGGAAATGAAAGTCCGTGAAACCTTGGAGAGGAGATGATATTAATTTATGGTGCATCAGAAGGTAAAGGTAGGATTTATCGCTGTATTTATCAGGACTACTCCCTCAATAATAATACATCAATGCCCGTCCGAAGGCGTTTGCATCATCTCTTTCCCAATCAATCGAGTCGCCATTTTACCAATAGTCAAACCTTGTACGATGATAGAAAAGACAACAACAATATAAGTAACGGTCAAGAATAAATCTCGATTCATTTCATCTGGCAGACTCAATGCCAAAGCTATAGAAATACCACCTCTCAAGCCTCCCCAAGCCATTATCTTAGACGTATGCGGTAAGAAGTCCAGTTTCTTAGAAAAGATTTTGACGGGTATAAGCAGCGATAAAAACCGCGCTCCTAAGACTAAGAAAATAGCCACCAAACCTGCAGTAACAAATGCCATTTCAAAATTAACGACCAAGAGTTCCAAACCAATTAATACAAACAACAAAGCGTTAAGTAACATGTCTACGAGTTCCCAAAATTTATCTACAAATTCCTCTGTCCTATCTGACATAGAATTATCTCTGACGGTATCATTTCCGACAATTAAACCTGCAACGACAATCGCCAAAGGTGCAGATAAATGTAGATAATGCGCCAACACATATCCCCCCATTACACAAGCTAAAGTAATCATCACTTCGATTTCGTAATCATTTATAGATTTTAATAAACGATAGGTAAAACAGCCAATTGCGGCACCAAATAGTATCCCTCCAAACACTTCTTGTCCAAATAAAACCAGTACCGAATTTATAGAACTTCCACCGTGGTCGCCTGTTCCGCCAGTTGCGACACTGAGTATTGTCAAAAAGATGACTACGCCTACCCCGTCATTGAATAAGGACTCCCCTACAATCTTGGTTTCCAATTTTTTGGGTACACCCGCTTTCTTCATAATCCCCAAAACAGCTATCGGGTCAGTGGGCGAAATCAAGGCCCCAAACAACAAACAATGAATAAATTCAACATCTAAACCCATGAAATTAAAGGCATAATAGCTAAAACCACCTACCAGAAAAGTTGAGGTCAAAACGCCAACGGTGGCAAAGACCATGACAGGCCAACGCTGTACTTTTAATTGGTCAAAATTAGTATGCATGGCTCCAGCAAAAAGCAAGAAACCTAACATAACGTCCAACAGAACGGTCTTAAAATCAATCTTGCTAATCAGGTTTTCTGCAAAATCCAATAAGGCTGTATTGACAAAACTCGTCAAAAACAAACCTATCGTAAAGAGAATAGCAATGACCATCAAACCAATGGTATTTGGTAGTTTTAAAAACCGGACATTGATATACCCGAATAGAGCGGATAAAACGATAAGAATGGAAGCAATTACAAATAAATCCATAGTGTTGAACTGTACTAAAAGTTAGTTAGAAGCAACAAGGTAGTTAACTGGTGGGTTTTTTGGTTATTATTGGGTGTTATATTTTTGGAGACGATGCTCTCAAACTGTCGGAGGTGGAACTTAAGGAGGTGAATTTATTGTTTGAGGATTAAAGAGAAGGGATTATCCTGTTAAATACATAGATAATTATACAAAAATGAATAAAATAAATATCAAAAAAATAGAAAAAGAGCAAGTCCTTGATTTTTTCAAATACCTGACGGTGCATCTGGCGGAAAACGGAAAGAATGGACTCTTCTTTCAACCGCTTTCTATTGAGCAGTCAAAATTTGACAAGAAGTGGGAAAATAAATTCAATATTGGATTAGAAAAAGAGAAAGGAGAAGAAGGCTGGAGAACACTGTGGCTTGCCACAAATCAAGAAAATCAGATTGTCGGTCACATTGATATTCGCGGGCGTCCTGAGCCTAATACTGCTCATCGCGTCTTACTCGGAATGGGAGTCGATAGTCAATTTAGGAAATTGAAAATTGGACAGCAATTAGTAGAATTTGTTATTGATTACTGTAAAAAACAGCCAGATATTAGTTGGCTTGATTTGGATGTTATGTCAAATAATATTCCTGCGATTAGATTGTACGAAAAGATAGAGTTTCAGGCTTTGAGTCAGACGGCTGATATGTTTAGAATTGGGGATATTTCTTATGGTCATACTTCGATGACTTTAGATGTGGGGGCTTGAGTATAACTATCCTCTTACTGGTAGCTGTCTGACATAGGCTGTTCAAAATCTGGGATATTTTGAAAAAAAGTTACCCCAGTTTTTTCAACATTTCTTGTCTTTTGTCATTAAATGATTTTAGATTTCTGTCGTTTCGCCATTCTTCTAAATCGACAATCCGAACTTCCTCTATCGCTTTTTTCACTTCCTTACGGTTATTTTTTTTGCCAAAATTCACCATGTTCAAACAGCCAACAGTAATACCTTTGTTGGGATTTTTAGTCTGCTCATGTTTAAATTTTCCAAAAAATGACTCAATAATATCTGAACAACAAATCAAATTTTCGTATTCAGATAATTGTTTATTATTGGTTTGTATCCACTCCCTAATTCCTTTTTTTATGAAAAATGGAGCTTGAGATGCAGATATCAAAACGTTCACTTTCTTTATACTACTCTCACTTAATCCTTCCGTTTTCAGAACCTTAAAAACAGCTTTCAATAGCTTTACAAGTTGCACTAATTCTCCAATCAAATCAGAAAAAGCCTCTAACCATTTCAGCTTTATATATATTCTCTGCTCCGTATCCGTTCGTCTTTTTTGCGCTAATCTTCTTACTAAATTCAGATGTTCTTCTGCCCAATTTGCTATTGGGTACATGTTTAAAAAACGACATTTCCCTCTTAGTTTTGGAGGACAAATGAATGTATCTTGCCCCATGTAATTCTGTCGATTTAGTAAGGAGTATTGTGACGAAAACAACTTAAATGTTTCCATATTTTGATAGTTCTTTTTAACCAACAAACTGAAAGCATGAGTACAATCGTATATCCTATCTATTCCACTGTCTTTCAATGATTTAACTATGTTGTTACCACCGTCTGAACAGCCGTAAGCAATCTTGTATCCTAAATTTTTCAAGCGCTTTATTTCCTGAGAAATATCTGTTGATTTCCACGACTTTTTTACCTCTATTGACAATACATCTACATCTTGCATTGTTAAACTTCCACTAAAATTATAAGCAGATAGTTTAACGCCTAAAACAAGTAATAAACTTTGTCGACCAACATTGAAACTCTCATCAATAATAAGAACATATGGGTCCGAACTTATTTGTTTCTCTTCTAAATCATAATAGCCACATTTCAAAGACCAATAACGTATTGTACTTGCACTCGGAACTTTAACAACAATGCCAAAATAAATATAAAATGCCACAATAATCGACCTACATGTTCGCCAGCTCATCGTTCCTGATTGCTTGATATTTAAACACAATAACATCGTATCTAAATCAAAACTATGACCACGTACTGCTTCGTGATCTTGATGTAACTTCCTTTTCAGTAGTTTCAATTCTCGTCTTAATTCTCTATTCTTTGTACGTTCTGCTTTGTATTTATTTCGATGTAAGTCTCTACTCTTTTCTAACAACTTCGATTTCTTTCTTTCCTTACGGTTCTCAGCCCCTCGAAAAACAGCTTTCTCTTTCCATTTCTGTAGGCGATTTTCAGTTTTTTCTATTACCTTAGCTGTCATAAAGTTCTCTTGGTTTGTTATCCTTTCTTTTTAGTCGATTAAAAGATAACAAAAACTGGGAGAACTTTTTTTTTAATTTTGAACAGCCTA
>CALDUB010000414.1 GCA_937923465.1 uncultured Saprospiraceae bacterium | reverse complement strand
CACTTTCTAAGCTAAGATACACCAAGAATATCTTTTTTCACTCGAAATGCTTTACCTTCGCACAAGAATTACATTCATCAGTTGTCAGATTGGCAACTACCAATCAATTTCAATTTTGACTTCAGAAAAACAACTCATATTCGGCAGACATCCTGTAGCCGATGCGATTAAAGACGGGCAAACTTTTGACCGCGTCTTTTTACAGCAAGGAACGCATGGAGAATTCGAAATCGCGATTCGTCATTTGACGCGCGAACATGATATTCCATTGCAGGTCGTGCCAAAAGAACGTTTAGAGCGTTTCACACGTAAAAATCACCAAGGAGTCGTCGGATTTTTATCTCCGATTGCTTACTATCGCGTGGCTGATGTTTTACCTACGATTTATGAAAAAGGCGAAAATCCTTTATTTTTACTTTTGGACGGAGTTACAGATGTACGAAACTTTGGAGCAATTGCGCGTTCGGCAGAGCTTATGGGCGTACATGCTATTGTAATTCCTCACAAAGGTGCTGCACAAATTAACGGAGATTCGATTAAAACTTCGGCAGGTGCTTTAACAAAAATAACAGTTTGTCGAGAAAAAAGCTTGGTTAGTACAATTGAGTTTCTGAAAGTGAATGGAATTCAAGTATTTGCATCAGATTTGAAAGCAGCGAAACCTATTGCCGAAATAGATTTGACAGGACCGACTGCATTGGTTATTGGTTCGGAAAGAAGTGGTGTCAGTCAACATGTATCACGTGACGCACATGGAAACTTCATCATTCCTCAACGAGGTACGGGTGATAGTTTTAATGTTTCTGTAGCATCAGGAATTGCACTTTATGAAGTAGATAGACAGCGGAGAGCGGCAGACGTTTAGAGTTGTAAAGTTCCAAAGTTCGTACTGATGCGTATTGGCAACTAACAATGGTCAAAATAAAAAAATACCAACTATTAAACAGACAGTTTAACTGTCCAAACCTTAAATAAAAAATCATGGCAAGTTTAAAATTAACCGCGTTTTCGCGTTTATTGATTGTAGTTGCAATTGCTGTAGGTGCCTTTTTCATTGCGCGCCAATTTGTTCCTGCTTTACAAAATATCGGCGGCGACACAACTGAAGTGACAACTGATGCTAATGCAAATGCTAATAACTCGAACACAACAAATAGCAATGCAAATAACGCTAATAATAACAGCGAAAATAATAGCAACACAAACGCTAATACAGAGACAGCTAAACCAACTCCGACTAATAATAACTCTGCACCAAGCACTTTCAACTATACTCCTGCCACGCCACAAAATGGTACATTGAAAGGTGTAGTTGAGTTAGGGGCTTCTGGTTTCAACTCTTTCATCGTTAATATCGATGCGCGTAAAAATTGGAAATTGCAAAAAGCAGACTGGGGTAATAGTTTTGTTTATGATAAAATGGCAACAGCTCGTGACATTCGTGACGGTTTGAAGGCATTTATTGGAGATATGGTTGACTACGGAGTAACAGGTAAGAACATTCATTTTGTTGTTAGCTCTGGGGCACAAAAAGTTGATAACACCTTAAAAATTATCAAGGAATTGCAAGGAATGGGCTACTTCGTAAATACAGTAACACCTGAGCAAGAAGGTCGCTATGCACTACAAGCAAGTCTACCAAAACAATACTATGGAAACTCTTTCATGGTAGATATCGGGTCTGGTAATACTAAGATTTCTTACATCAACAATGCGCAAGTTCAAGCCTTAGAAACTTACGGTGCAAAGTACTACAAAGACAATGTTGATGATGCAACAGTTTATCGTGAAGTGCGTCAAATGTCAGGAAATCTACCCGCAGGTAAGACAAAGACTTGTTTTATCTTAGGTGGTGTTCCTTTCAAATTAGCCAAAGAAGTACGCAAAGGAGACGAACGTTACACTGTATTAAAAGCACCGAGTGATTATACTGCTGAAGGAGCAAAAATGACTTCTGGCTTGAATATCTATAAAGCGTTGTCAGAAGGAACGAATTGTGATACTTTCGTTTTTGACTGGGAAGGTAACTTTACGATTGGATTTTTACTAAGCTTGTAAGAGGGTAGTTTTACAGGACAAATTAAAGAAGAAAGCGCAACTTGAATATTCAAGTTGCGCTTTCTTTTTGTAAAGCATCATCAAAATTAACCGTCAACTAGGGCTACTAGTTCTAAAATTTATCTGCCAAAGCTCCTTTATCTTCCGAGCCTTTACGCTTCCGTACGATAGGGTTAGAAGTCATCTCTATATAATCTTTTCTACTACGTGCGACATCTATTGCTAAGAACAATGCTTGACGGAAAGAACCCGGGTTTGCCATATCTTTTCCCGCAATATCCATTCCTGTACCATGGTCTGGTGAAGTACGTACGTACTTTAGTCCGCCTGTAAAGTTCACACCATTACCAAAAGACAATGCTTTAAAAGGCACTAAACCTTGGTCATGATACATAGCTAAGATGCCATCAAATTTGCGAAATTTACTGGAACCAAAAAATCCGTCAGCAGGGAAGGGACCAAAAGCCATTATTCCTTTTTTCTTACATTCTAAGACAGCAGGACGTATAATATCAATTTCTTCTTTTCCTAAAACACCATCATCGCCTGCATGGGGATTTAATCCTAAGACTGCAATATTGGGTTTTTCAATACCAAAATCCATCCGCAGCGTTTTATTCATTATCTCCATTTTCTCAATAATACGCTTTTTCGTAATTGCAGTCTTCACATCTCCGAGCGGTAAATGATTGGTAACTAAACCAATACGTAAACCTTCATTAACCATCAACATCAAACTCTCTCCTCCTCCAAACTCTTCTGTCAAGTATTCGGTATGTCCAGGAAATTCAAAACCCGACATGTTCATTGCTTTCTTGTGAATTGGTGCTGTAACAAGTGCATCAACAACTCCATTCTTTAAATCTGTAACAGCATAATCTAATGACATCTGAGAGTACAAACCTCCCATGTGGCACACTTCACCCAACTTGATTTCTAAGTCTTCTTTCCAGCAATTCACAACATTGATACGTCCAATATGAATTTTTTCTTTGTGTTGAATACTCTTGTATTGAATATCTGAAACGCTCGTCAACTTCTTATGAAAATCCACCACTCTAGAAGAACCATAAATGACTGGCGTACACATATCACAAATACTACTGTGATACAATGATTTCAAAACCACCTCTAATCCAATCCCATTTATATCACCAACACTAATCCCGATTTTTATATTATTTTTTGCCATTTTCTTTTTTTAAGTAAAACGTCCGTTCCACGGCGTTTCTAAGTCATACAAGCATATCTACCTAAACGCCGTGGAACGGGCGTTTTACTTGAAATAACAAAAGGACTTGACAATTGCTCATCAAGTCCTTCCGTTTATAAATTTACTCTGCGAAAAAGATATTCCGTTTAATAGCTCTTAGCCTGTCATCTGACAACTAATAGCTATCAACCGCAGACTATCTCTGCTTCGCCAAAGTCTGTTTAACTTCAACAATTTCGTAAGCCTCAATAGTATCTCCGATTTTGATATCATTGAAGTTTTTGATAGTAACACCACACTCCATGCGGTTACCAACTTCTTTGACATCATCTTTAAAACGCTTGAGTGATGAAATCTCTCCTTTTACGCCCTCTTTAACTGGATATACAACGATACCGTCGCGTACCAAGCGGATGTAACTCTTGCGGAAGATTTTTCCATCTGTAACGAAACAACCTGCAATTGTACCAATTTTCGAGATTTTGTAAGTTTCACGGACTTCCATGTTACCCACAACTTTCTCTTCTTTAGTTGGCTCCAACATACCTTCGATAGCCGAACGAATTTCATCAATCGCTTCGTAGATAACTGAATAAGTTCTGATTTGAACGCCTTCACGCTCCGCCAATTGGCGAGCTGTGTTTGACGGACGAACCTGGAAACCAATGACAATCGCATCAGATGCAGATGCCAACAAGATATCCGAGTCAATAATTTGACCGACAGCCTTGTGAATGACATTTACCTGAACAGACTCGATAGATTGTTTGATTAAACTATCTGCCAATGCTTCTACGGAACCATCCACATCACCCTTAACGATTAGGTTCAACTCCTTAAAGCTGTCTAATGCCAAACGACGTCCGATTTCCTCTAAACTAATACGTTTAGTAGCACGGTTAGATTGTTCACGCGAAATTTGTGCACGGTGATTTGCAACTGTTTTTGCTTCTTGTTCTGTTTCAGCAATTTTCAAGGCTTCACCTGCTTGAGGTGCACCATCCAATCCTAAGATAAGAACAGGTGTAGCTGGTCCAGCTTCTTTAATGCGCTGATTACGCTCATTAAACATCGCTTTCACTTTACCAAAGTGACTACCTGCTACCATTGGGTCTCCGATACGTAAAGTACCTGCAGTAATTAAAGTCTTCGTAGCATAACCACGACCTTTTTCCAAAGATGCCTCTAATACTGTACCGACAGCGCGACGATCAGGGTTGGCTTTCAACTCTAATAATTCCGCTTCCAATAATACTTTTTCCAATAAGTCTTCGATACCGATACCTTTTGTGGCAGAAATATCTTGAGATTGGTATTTACCTCCCCAATCTTCCACGAGATAATTCATGGTAGCAAGGTCTGTTTTAATTCTCTCAGGATTTGCTCCGTCTTTATCAATCTTGTTGATTGCAAAAATCATCGGAACACCTGCAGCTTCGGCGTGACTGATAGCTTCACGCGTTTGAGGCATGATACTATCATCGGCAGAAATGATGATAATAGCAATATCTGTCACTTTCGCACCACGTGCACGCATCGCCGTAAAGGCTTCGTGACCAGGTGTATCTAAGAATGTAATCTCTTTCCCGTCTCCTAAAGTCACCTCATATGCACCAATGTGCTGTGTAATTCCCCCTGCCTCTCCGTCTACGACTGTTGACTTACGAATATAATCTAAGAGCGATGTCTTACCGTGGTCAACGTGTCCCATTACTGTGACAATCGGTGCGCGTGGTAATAAATCTTCTTCTGCGTCCTCTACTTCTGCGATGTCCATTCCGACTTCTTCGACAGTAGTAAATTCAACTTCGCGGTCAAACTCAGATGCTACCATTTCAATAACTTCGGCGTCTAGACGCTGATTTATCGATACAATAACTCCCATATTCATACACGCCATGATGACATCTGTGACTGGAACATCTAACAAGTTTGCCAATTCCTGTACGGAGACAAACTCTGTTAATTGTAATTTTTCATTGAAATTTTCAGCTTCAACTGCTTCTTGGCGTTCACGAATACGCTCGCGATTACCTCTCTTTATCTTTTGACGACGACGCTTGCTCCCCGAAAGGCGCGCCATTGTTGCCTTGATTTTATCTTCAATCTCTTTTGCACTGACTTCTTTGACATCTGAGCGTCCGCCCGAGGTACGTCCGCCTCCACTTGTACGTCCACGTCCGCCCGAAGTACGTCCGCCTCCACTTGTACGTCCGCCTCCTGATGTGCGACTTCCACCTCCACCAGAGGTACGCGGTCCACCTCCACCAGAAGTACGTGCGCCACCTGTGGCACTTCCACCAGTAGTATTTCCACCAGTTGAGTTTCCTCCACTTCTTTGTCCTTGTCCTCCTCCGTCAGTACGACGACGGCGACGGCGACGATTGCCACCACCACTTCCATCGCTGGATGCAACTGGAGCGCTCTTCTTGTCGTCTTTTTTCTTTTTGCCACGAGAAGACTCGATGTTAGCAAGGTTGATTTTCCCCTTAATCTTAAGACCACGCAATTCAGGTGCTGCTGCACGAATGATGCCTTTGTCTTTATTTGCCACAACTTCCGGAGGTGTTGAACCTTCCGCAGGCGTTTCCGCTGCTGGTTTAGCTGGTGCCGCTGATGTATCTGCTTTAGGAGCAGCCTTTTCAGCAGGTTTTGCAGCTTCTGGCTTCACTTCCTTTGTCACTGGTTTAGGAGTTGGAGCAGGAGCTTTAGCAACTGGCGCTGGCTTTTCTTTTACAACTTCTTTTGGTTTAGGAGTAGCTGCCTTTGGAGCTGCTTCTTTAGTAGGAGTTGCTTTTTCCTTTTTCTTACCAACATTATCCAAATTGATTTTCCCTTTGATTTTTAAACCAAAGTTACCATTTGAATTCTCAATACGCGTTGAATCCTTTTTCGCCTCAACTACAGGTGTAGAAGGAGGAGTTGGGACAACAGGAGGAGGAGTTGGCTCTACTTTTTTAGCCTCTACTACAACAGGCGCCGGAGCAGGTGCTGCTGGCGGAGGTGTAGGTGCTACTTTTTTAGGAGCAGGAGGTGGAGGTGGTGTAGCAGAAATCGTTGTAATCCCAGCGTTTGGCTTCAGGGTTACAGTTTCCCGTTTTTTCTCGGGTTGATTTTCTTTCTTAAGTTGCTCAGCTTTTTCTTTGACAGCAAGGTCCTTCGAATACTCTTTCAACAGAGCACCGTACATAGTGTCATCTACCTTCGCCGTAGGTTTGTTCTCGATGTCAAATCCATTTTTTACGAGATATTCTACGAGGGTGCCGGTACCGACATTAAACTCCTTTGCTACCTTTACGAGACGTTTCGCCATTCAGTAATTAATTGTTTTTTAGCGGCAAAATTTGTCCGAGTCTAAAAAAATGACTCCGTTTCTCACCACCTGCTTTTTTTCGAGAGCACAAAGATAGGGTTAATGTTTGATTGTTAAGCACTTAATTAGCTTTACTTTGCGATTCTTATACCCTTTCAAAGCACATTATTCGGAAATGTTTAGTTTTTCCTCTTAAAAATAGGATAATATTCTGATTTGTCCTTCTAAATGAGACAAATTGCCCTATTGCAGGGACTTCAATTTGTCATAAAACACGATAAATATCAGATTCTATGACACACGAAATGCCGAATGACTTGAATCCTGTCATTCGGCACTACAGTGCTTACTATTGTTCAGCTCTTTGAAACCAGGTACGCTTACCCAATTTCGGCAAATTATATTAGATTTTATTTTCTAAAAAATCATTGTACAATTTTAATTTTTGAAATGAAAATTTGTTATTTAAAATTTCATTCCGGTTAAAGAGCTGATTTATTTTTGAGATGTTAGACATTTGACTTTAGATGTTAGATTCTCCTAAATGAAGTAGTCTAATATCTAAAGTCTAACATCTAATATCTTTTCTTCTTATTCTTCGAACTCAGAAGCTAAGAGCGTCATTACATTCTGAATAGTTACATCTTCCAAATCAGTACGTCGTACTAATTCTTCTACGCTTAATTCGAGAACGCTTCTTGCAGAGTCACAACCAATACGTTTGAACTCAGCAATTACCCATGCTTCGATTTCATCGCTAAACTCGTCTAAGTCAACATCTTCAATAGAGTTGTTATCAGAGTTACGGTAAACGTCAATCTCGTAGCCAGTTAATTTACTTGCTAATTTAATATTCGTTCCACCTTTTCCAATTGCAAGAGAAACTTGGTCTGCTTCTAAATAAACAGACGCGCGTTTTTCTTCTACATTTAATTCAATATTAGTTACTCGTGCAGGCGTTAATGCCCGTTGAATAAATAATTTCTCATTATTTGTAAAGTTAATGATGTCGATGTTTTCGTTACGCAACTCCCGAACGATGCCGTGAATACGAGAACCTTTCATACCGACACATGCCCCTACAGGGTCGATGCGCTCATCATAACTTTCTACCGCTACTTTCGCACGCTCACCAGGGAGGCGAACGATTTTCTGGATAGTTATTAAACCATCTTCAATTTCTGGAACCTCTTGCCCCAGTAATTTCTCTAAGAAAGTGCTGTCTGTACGAGACATGATAATAACTGGTGTGTTATTTTTCATCTCTACTTTCTTGACAACCCCGCGTATCATGTCACCCTTGCGTAAGTAATCACCGCGTATCATTTCTTGACGTGGTAATACTAACTCATTTCCTGTGACATCATCAATGATTAAGATTTCTCTTTTCAATATCTGGTGTACTTCACCTAATATCACATCACCAACGCGCTCGCTATATTTCTTGAAGATTTCATCTTTCTCTAATTCCATGATACGTGAAATCAAAGTCTGACGAGCTGCCATAATCGCTCGGCGACCGAAGTCTTCGAGATATAACTGCTCGTAACATTCTTCACCGATTTCATAGTCTTCATCAATCGACAATGCTTCCGAAATAGAGATTTGGCTACGGTCGTCTAATACCTCACCATCTGGGACAATCTCTCTTACACGCCACAATTCTAAATCTCCCTTTTCAGTGTTGACAATGACGTCAAAGTTCTCGTCCGAACCATATTTCTTCTTAATCAAGGTACGAAACACATCCTCAAGGACGCGTACCATAGTTGGACGGTCGATATCTTTACCGGATTTAAATTCCGAAAAAGTGTCAACTAAATTTACGCTCATTCTTATAGCATTTTGAACGGTTTTTCCATTTCGGGAAAGGCTAATTGCTCTAGTTATTACACCTTCACATTATATACAACCGTTTGAAATTAAAAATAATTCCGTTTTTCTTATCTTTTTTAAAATTTCTTCAATTTATTTCTCTTTGAGAATCCTTGCACTTACATACAAGGCTGAAGACTTTCGTGCTGTTGGCACTTTTTTGTTATCGTAAGATAACTCGTTCTACTTCTTTTCTTTCTTTGGCTTCCTCACCTTCTTCTCTTTTCTCTCCTTCTTTTCTTTCTTCGGCTTTTTAAAACTAATTTGAACTGTTGCCTTTGTAATTTCGTCAAAAGGAATCTCCGTTTGCACCAATTTCTTCACGTTCTTCTTACCCACTTTTTCTTTTACCTCGTCTTCTATAATAATCGCCTCTTCTAAGACTTCCACTAACTCTCCTTCCATTTTCACGCCTTCTGCATTCACTATGTCCATTCTGCGTCCGATGTTTTTCGGATATTGGCGTTTTAAAAGCAGAGGATTCATAATACCTGGAGAAGATACATCTAAGGTATATTTCTCACCTAACCAACCTTCTTCATCTATGATATTTTCGAGATAACGACTCATCTTTTGGCATTCACCAAAATTGACGCCTGTATCACTGTCTACGAAAACTTCTACCTTATTGTTTGTTCCAGTCTTTATACTTACTAAAAAACAATGTTGAAAGTCTTCTTCTTCATCGTTGAATAGCTTTTCTAAAAGTCCTTCTATTTTATTTTCTATCAAGCCGAGAATTAATTTTGAATTATAAATGTTGAATTTTGAATGACCGTTATTTAGGACATTCTTTATTCGCTTTTACTATTTTTATTGAAATAGATTCAACGACAAATAAGTCTGGAAACGCAAAAGAGGGAACGCTTGACGTTCCCTCTTTTTTGAAGTGTTTCCTTATGTTGATGCAAATGTAAGGCTTTTTATTGAGAAATGTTGGATTTTGTTGGGGAAAGTGGATTTTGTTGGCTTCTATAAATTGATAACCACACTATCCATAGCCACGGCACCAAAATATCCATAACCACCAGAGAGATTAGAATAAGGTGGATTCTGTCCAGAGAATTGGTTGCCTAAGGCGTTTGAATTATTGTCTAAACTTTCATTAAACTGGGTAATTTCTGATGAGACATGATATAATTTGATAATAATTTCATCTAACATCTGCACTCCGACTATTTCAAATCCTTCAAATATAGGAAAACGCATGCTTTCTTCTAAGGTAAACGTCTTGATTTGACCATTAAAGTCTTCGTCAGGGATGCTTCCTTTCAAATCTAATTTATCAACACTATTAAAGTTCGATTCGGCGATAATTTCTCCCTCTGATTTTTTAATGATTTGATAGATATATTCATTTCCTTTAGTATCAGGATCAAGGAAGGAAAATGAAAAACTTACATTCGAACTATCTGGAAAAACCGTTGCTTCAAAATCTGTAATTCGAATAATTTCAGGCAGTTTCACTTCGTTTGAAGTGATTATTTCCACTCCTCTTTGTACCGAAATACTATAAAATTTTTCGACATCAATCTGTTCTTCCGTCTCACCCATGTCTTCTGTAAAAGTGAAACTCTGGGGAAGTTCACCTGCTGATAGTAAGTCCGCGGATACACCTGATACGCTAAAATCGGGTTCTTCTGTCAAGATGTCATTTGACTTGTAAATGGTCACTCTCGGCAAAAAATCATTACTAATTATGCCGTAAATAACCAACTTTTCACCTTCAAAGGGTATTGTAAAATTTATCTCATTGCTGCGCGTACAGCTTGAGAGAAGAAAAAGGATAAAAAATAAACTAATGTTTCTCATAAATCAAAACTTATATTCCAAACTAAAAGCTGGAATTATTGAAAAAAGACTGGTCTGCCCAACAGTTCTTACATTATATATAAACTGGTCATTTTCATCAAAAACGGGACTACCATTCAAGCCAATAGAAGAGGCATTTCTACGATTGTAAATATTATAAATCGAAAATTTCCAAGTGAGTAATCTATTATTTTTGGTCGTTTTGCGATACTCCGCGCCTACGTCTGCGCGGTGATAGTTGGGCAAACGAGCAGTATTCCTTCCACCAAAAACCAACTCCGTTGAATTTTCTCGCAAAGTAGGAATCAAAGCGACAGGTAAAGTTAAAGCAGTACCAGATTGGTAAACAAAATTGGCAGACACCGACCATTTAGCATTTAATCTATACTGCCCGACAATAGAAAAATCGTGTCGTCGATCATAAGTGAACGGATAAACTAAACCTTGATTTATGTTCTCAAATCGTCGATTATTCCACGAAAGCGTGTAGCCCATTAGACCCGTAAATTTCCTGTTTTCTTTTCTTAGCAAAAATTCTGCGCCGTAGCTTTCTCCCTCGCCTCCTATTTCTACAAAAGATTCCCAATTTGCCGTTTCTATAAAATCATCTTCTATACCGACTTGAAAATCAATTAGATTTTGCATTTTTTTGTAATAAGCCTCGACAGATAAACTGATGTTATTAGGGAATGAAAAAACGGACCCCAAAGAGGTTTGTACTCCCGTCTGCGGCGTAATGTCCTTGGTCGCTGGCACCCAAATATCATTTGGAATGCCAAAATTATTAGTTGGTAAGAGATGAATATATTGTTGTGTGGAAGAAAAAGAACCATTGATTTGCAACTTATTACTCAATTTCCATTTTAGACCAATACGTGGCTCTGGTTTATAGTAATTCTTTCCTTCTGTATTCAATGCGCTAAATCTTAGACCTATATTTGCCGTTAAATTCCCGAGTTTCATCTCATTTTCTACATAAGCGTAATATTCTTTAGAGAGATAAGTCTTGGATAAATCTAAGTCCTTAGAACCACTAAACGTTCGCGTCAAAAAATTGTGGAAAGTCAGTCCCGCGCCATACTTCAACAAATTTTTATTATTGATAGCAAAATCAAAATTTGCCTGTAAAATAAAGTCTCTTACTTGAGATACGTTTTCATAATCACTCTCAATAATCAGTGTATCAGTAGGTGTGTACTTCTCAAGCATATCTTCCGAAGAAAACTTAAATTGGTACTTGGTATAACCGACTAAAAATTTGGCGTAGCTTCTTTGATTTATAGGCACAACGTAGCGAGAAGAAAAAGTAGTATTTCCCCAGATTATCCTATTTTTGTATTCACTATATTCGGAAATTCTTAGAGTATTTCCACCGTCAGAAGTCCTGGAAGTCAATTCTCCTCTTCCTATTCCCGCATCTCTTCCTGTGTAAGTACTAAAAAACAACTTTCCTTTGCCTACTACAAAATTGGTTTTAAAATTGAGGTCATACAACCAATAATTAAAGAAGTCATCGGCGCTATTTTTTCTAAGAGAGTTTATCAGACCCAAATAAGAAGAGCGAGCCGTGAAGATATAGCTTGATTCGTTTTTTTTAATCGGTCCTTCTAAAGCTAATTTTGAAGCAATAAGACCCACTCCAAAGTTACCCGCAAACTCTTCTTTATTTCCTTCTTTCATTGTAATATCTATTACAGAAGAGGTTCGTCCTCCATATCGCGCAGGAAAATTACCCTTGTAAACATCCACATTATTGATAGCTTCTGGATTGAAAACAGAAAAGAAACCACCAAGATGAGTCGCATTGTAAACAGGAATACCGTCTAAGAGAATTAGATTTTGGTCAGGTGTACCGCCGCGTATATATAGTCCTGATGTACCTTCTTGTCCTATGCTAATCCCGGGAAAAAAGGAGAGAGATTTCATAATATCAGCTTCGCCGCCGATGGTTGGAATATCAGTTAGCATTTTGACGGGAACGCTAATTTTACTGGGGGAGATTTGGTTTTCTATGCGCTTTTCGGTGACGACGACTTCTGATAAAGAAAGACTACGAAGCTTAATATTTAAAAGGGTATCTGCTTTATAATTTACTATTTTTTGTAGATTTTCATAGCCCACGTAGGAAAAAATAATGGTAGTTTTTTCTGGAGGGACTTGTAGGCTATAGTATCCGTATTCGTTGGTTATTGTGCCAATATTTAGTTCTTCTATGAAGACGTTTGCACCGATTAATACTTCTTTTGAAGCATCGTCGGATAGGTAGCCTGAAATGTTGATTTTTTGGGCATTAAATGATAGAGAAAAAGCGCACATAAATAAACAAACAAAATATAACTTCATTTTCAATTAAAAATTAACTCTCTATTGTGCACTATGAAAAGTACACAATAGGGAGCTTTGAGATAAAAAGCGTAGGAAATATACGCTCAAATTATGATTTTTGATTCTTAACCTTTAGAAACAATCATCTTCACACACTAAATCAGGATTTAAACTTGTATTTTTAAAATGATTACCGTTATATGTGAAATTAAATGGTGAACTTGGCTGCCCTGTAGTAGTAACAACAGGATAACATCTATACGAATAGTTTATTTCCCATGTTCCACTTCCTGAACTTGAATTACTTCCTAAAGTAGTCCAACCTGTTCCATGTGCCATCGAGCCATAAGTTGATGAAGTAACTCCCCAACCTGTACCCCACGATAAATTATCCCTTTTATTCTTTACCCACCAGCAACAGTTTCTACGCTTAGACTCCATAGTACAAATATGGTCAATGGAATGTTGCCAACCTACAACCTGATAAGCTTGATTACGTATTGGACTTGCATACCTCACAAGTCTCCATACTCCTGTGACCTTTCTACTTCCATTATTACTACCGGTATTGTTTGTATCTGATCGTATTACACCACATTCACCTCTTTCATTTGCTATATTCTCATTTAGCATAAGGACATATATACCTTTATCTTCATCTGATACCAGAGTAGATTGTGCTGTTGAAAGTTTTTCAGGTGATTTATCTGTAATAATTATCTGATATTCATTTGTAAAATGATGAAGAGCATTATCAATAATAACATTTCCTTCTTCGCTCAAAATAGAAGCTAAAACCAAACCACTTACAGGTAATATAGGACCTTCTTCGTCAAATAAGATATTTTGATATCTTTGTTGAAGTTCCATAAAATCATTTTCAGACTCTACTTGTTCAAGTTCATTCTGAATTTTAGAATACAAACTTCTAAGAGAATGAAAACCTTCTTTCTCTTCCCACTGATGAAATGCCTCGTCTGTAAAGTATCGCTCTGGACTATCTGATAAAAATTCTAAAGCGTCCAAAAACGCATCAAGATTTTTAAATTTTACTAGTCCACTCTCTGTATCAATATCATACTCGAAACTTGAAGTAGCTTTACTTATAGACTCACTTATTTCCAGACTTTCAACTGATACAGATTCTTCCTTCGCACAAGAAGTAAACACCAAAGCAAGAATCAAAAATAAACTTGCAATTTGAATTAATTTTTTCATAATTTTACAATGTTTTAATTAACAATCTGGAGAGCTGTCACTGCGACCAAACAAAATGGCAGTTCTCCTATTTCAAAAAAGAACAATTTTTTAGTTTGTTCTTAATACAAAGGTAGGGCGTAAGATATTAGACAGCAAGCAAAAAAGTATGACAAAATCTTGCAATGTCTTGCAAACTATGGCATTCCATAAATTTTTTGAATAGTTTGGCTCTATTTTCGAAACGAAAAAAGGCTTTGAGATTGAATTCTCAAAGCCTTTTTAACATTTTTATCTGCGCAAATCGTTCTCATTAATGTATTTTATGACTCTTTCTACACACATACCACAACATTCACATATTCTTAGAATGTCTTTGGGAACTACTCTTGAGGGTGGAAGGTCTAAATGTTTAATTTTTCGGCGGAGTGTATCGTAACTAATATTGAAGGAGGAAGCGATTTCGTTTTTGTACATCGGTACTAATAGTAATAAATAATCTTGCATCGGATATTAAGTTTTTATGGTTTAAAATACTTAACCTTTCATTCTAAAACGCTACTTTATCTTGCGGGAATTGCGGGAATTGCGGGAATTGCGGGAATTGCGGGAATTGCGGGAATTCGGATAAGTATAGGTTTTATAAAACAGTCGGTCAATTAAAGTCAAGACAAAAATATCTAATTATTCTCGCAACTACAAATTAAGATTTACCTGTTTAAAACTACGATAATAGTATTTTAAATCAATTCCCCACCCAAGTAGAGTGCATCATCTTCAATCTCCAACCGTCCTTAGTAGGTACTGCCAAGGCACTCTCTAACCACTTCGCATTTCCAGCAATAGTATCTGCTCTCGTGAACTCAGCAAAGTTATAATACGCGATTTGCATAGATTTTCCATATTTATCTATCGAGAGATATTCCATTCTGTTCGTCCGTTTAGCTCTGTCTGTTATCGCTAATTGCTTCCGCATAAATTCTTTGATACGGTCATTGTCCCAGACTTCTCCGTTCTCAAGGATAACAAAATCGTCTGTGTGATAATTAATAATTTTAGTAGAATCTACACCCGCCCACAAATTATCAAATGCGCCTTGGATAAGGTCTTTTGCGATTTGCTTTTCGGCT